>CACZTG010000102.1 GCA_902783995.1 uncultured Ruminococcus sp.
ATACCGACTTAGACGATGACGGAAACGTGAAGTCCGTGTATTATGAAAACGGACAGCGGATTGATTTTTACGATGAGAACGGCAATTATCTTTCCATTCATTTGCCGATGAAAAACAATTCATCCTATGATTACAATGAGGGTACCGGCGTTTTGGTAGATAACGAAAAGGGCTACAAGGTTATGTGGACCCATGACGAGAACGGTAATCTGGTAATTGCAGCGCCCTCCGGCAAATATACCGTGGACGAAAACGGCAACCTGTTCAAGGACGGTCAGCCTGTGATGGTGGACGGTAAGCAGGTCAATGTAAATACCGGTTTTAATAGGGGAGAGTTTTCCGAGGCACCGTCTTTTATTGAAACCATTTGCGGAACATATCCGATGGCGTGTCAACTGCGCATTATCGGCGGAGGAAATACAGTGTTTTCCGATACGGACAGCAAAGAATCAAGCGCTATATATGATATAACAATAAGTGACGCAGGAGACGGGCAGGCTAATTTTACTCTCGCAGACGAGGAAGGAGAAGTTGATACGGTAACAGCCGCTGTTGATGAAGCAAACAGTAAAATAACATTTGTATTTCCTTATGGATATGGGTATTATTATACTGACAGCTATATGACATTTGATATCTCCGGCAATTCTGTAAACGCAACTTTGCATATGTACGGCGAGGGCGAAGATTGGAATGAAGAATTCGTAGCTGAGTCGATTGACGGAACGGGCTGTAAGCAGTAATTTTGTATTGACATTTTATTTGGTTTGCGGTATAATAAAATTAAAAAGGGAGGAATAAAAATGGCTTGTTTTATAGTACCTACAGCAGAAGCGATTGTAACCACTTTTGTAAAGAAAAATGCGGACAAAAAAGGGAATGAAAAAATAAAGGACAATCCTTTTATCAAAAAAATGAATTGGCTTAACAATATGCTTTGGGGCGGTTCGGCATTGCTTGCGTTTGAACATATATGGCACGGAGAGGTTACGCCGTGGTTTCCGTTTTTAACAAATGCCGCAAATCCTGCTGATGCGGCAGCAATGCTTCACGAAATGGCAACCTCCGGCGTGGCAATGGCGGCATTGGTAACAGCAGTATGGGCAGGTATGGTTTTGGTGACAAATTCTATTGAAAACAGAGAAACAGTAAAAACAGCTGTAAGCGGAGGCAAAAAATAATGACACTTCTTATAACCTTGTTTATGTCGGTTGTTACAACGGTAATTTGGTATATTTACCCTCAAAGCAATATGAGAATCGGTACTTTGGCTTTAATGTATTGGGGCGCGTCGCTTATGTGGTTTGTTGATGCGGTTGCCGAATATATTGATCTTGGCGAGGAATATTTTACTCCTGCTTCCGCGGATATGTTAAATGATACATATCTCGGACTATCCGTAGCGGTCCTGGCACTTGTTATATGGTTAATCATTCTTCTTGTAAAGGACCCTGAACATAGAGTGAAATCGGCACTTTTGAAATATAAAAAATAAAGCGGCAGGGCTGTGACAAAATGATTTCGTAATGTCACAGCCCGAAAAATATATGAGGGGTTATTAATTATGGAGCATGATGATTTACAAAAAATATTGCAAAGCCTTGCGGACGGAAAAATATCGGTAAGTGATGCTGTGCTCAAAATAAAAAATAAGCCGTTTGAGGATTTGGGATACGCGAAACCGGATTTTCATCGCAAGGCAAGACAAGGTGCCTCTGAAGTTATTTACGGAGAGGGGAAAACACCCGGACAGATTATAGGAATATCACAAGCGTTAATAAATAACGGTCAAAAAAATATCTTAATCACAAAGCTTGATAAAGAAAAAGCCGGGATTATAGGTAAAGAAATTCAGCTTGACTACAAAGAAACAGCTAAAATCGGCATTATAGGCAGTATGCCAAAAGAGAAAATCGGGAAAATAGTTGTGGCAACCGGAGGTACAAGCGATATTCCCGTTGCAGAAGAAGCAGCTGTTACAGCCGAGATGCTTGGAAATAATGTTGTTCGTTTATATGATGTCGGGGTTGCCGGAATACACAGACTGCTTTCAAACACAGATGAAATAATGACGGCAAGGGTAATTATAGCGATTGCGGGAATGGAAGGAGCTTTGGCAAGCGTTATAGGAGGTCTTGCCGATTGTCCTGTTATTGCCGTTCCGACAAGTGTGGGCTACGGAGCGTCATTCGGAGGCATTGCGGCGCTTTTGTCAATGCTTAATTCATGTGCAAGCGGCGTCAGCGTTGTCAATATCGACAACGGCTTCGGCGCGGGCTATCAGGCAAGCATGATAAACAGAATGAAAGGATTATAAAAATGAGAGCTTTGTATATTGAGTGTACAATGGGCGCAGCCGGTGATATGCTTATGTCGGCATTGTGTGAAATTCACCCTGACAGCGATGATTTTATAAAAAGAATAAATAAGCTTAATATTCAGGGTGTTAAGGTTACAAAGAATAAGTCTGAAAAATGCGGAATTACAGGTACGCATATAAATGTGTCGGTTGACGGTGTTTGTGAAAATAACCATATGCACGGGCATCATAATCACGAACATCATGCTCATACCACATTTAATGATATAAAAAATATTGTGGCAGGGTTTGATTTATCACAAAAGGTTAAAAATGATATTTTATCGGTTTATAAATTGATAGCGGAGGCGGAA
>CACZTG010000103.1 GCA_902783995.1 uncultured Ruminococcus sp.
AAGCTGCTTAAAATAATTAAAAAGCGGCTGATGATTGGGTGACAAAACCGCAAGCGGCACATCAATCCCCATTGCCGCCGTTGCCTCTGTTCCGTCCTTTGCCATGGGCAAAATTACATTTACAATATCCTCGTATGAATATCCGAATGCCTTGTAAAGCCTGTCACGGGTACTTTGACTGTTCATTTCAACCTTTTTATTGGGTATGGGCAGTTCACTTAACTTCTTCAGATATCTGTCGAGCCATTCACCGTACGGATGTCGGCTCGCGTAATAATCCTTTAAATGAGCGTCATCGATAATTTCGCCTTTTACCGTATCCACCAAAAGCATTTTACCCGGCTGAAGGCGTGATTTTTTGACAATATTTTCAGGCGCAAAATCAAGCACTCCCACTTCCGAGGAGAGTACAAGATAATTATCCTTTGTAATATAGTATCTTGAAGGACGAAGCCCGTTTCTGTCAAGAGTTGCGCCCACCGTATCGCCGTCGGAAAAAAGGATTGAGGCAGGACCGTCCCACGGCTCCATCATAGTGGAATAATATTTATACATATCCTTTTTTGCCCTGCTCATAGTTGCTATTTTATCCCACGGCTCGGGAATGGTAATCATCATTGCGAGCGGCAGGTCAATACCGTTCATTACCATAAACTCAACCGTATTGTCAAGCATAGCGGAGTCCGAGCCTTTTGCGTTTACAACAGGCAGAATTTTTTCCATATCGTCGGAAAGTATGGGTGACGACATGGTTTCTTCACGTGCAATCATTCTGTCGACATTGCCTCTTATAGTGTTTATCTCGCCGTTATGGAGCAAAAATCTGTTTGGATGCGCGCGTTCCCAGCTGGGGTTTGTGTTTGTGGAAAAACGTGAGTGCACCATAGCAATAGCGGATTTATAGTCCTCGCTTTGCAGATCATGATAAAATTTTCTGAGCTGTCCCACCAAAAACATACCTTTATACACAATCGTTCTTGATGAAAGAGAAACAACATAGGTGTTGTCGTTACTCTGTTCAAATTCTCTGCGTATGATGTAGAGCTTCCTGTCAAAATCTATACCTTTTTCGGTATCCGCGGGACGTTTTAAAAAGCACTGCATAATATAAGGCATGCTGTCTTTTGCCTTTTTGCCGAGAATACCGGGATTTATGGGCACATCACGCCAGCCGGTTAAGCCGACGCCCTCTTTTTCCGTTATCACCTCAAACATTTTCATTGCCTGTTTTCTTTTTAACGTATCCTGCGGGAAGAAAAACATACCGACACCGTAGTCCCGTTCATCACCAAGCTCAAAACCGCTGTGCTTTTTAAAGAAATCATGTGAAACCTGCACCATTATACCTACGCCGTCACCGACCTCGCCCGCCGCGTCTTTTCCGGCTCTGTGCTCCAGTTTTTCCACAATTTTCAGCGCGTCGTCAACAACTTTATGTTCTTTTTTGCCTTTAATGTTTATAACAGCACCGATACCGCAGGCATCGTGCTCAAATTTTTCATCATATAACCCTCTCATCTTTACAATACCTACCTTCTTTTGCTTTTTCACCTGATATAATCATTAATTTTATACAAAAAATTATTTTAATCCGAAGATATTTTTTTTTCAAATTTGTTTTTTCGCGGATTACTTTCAATACTTGTCGGATATGCACCGTCAAAACAGGCGCTGCAATAATCACAGCTTCCAATCAGTTCTCCCAATCTTTCTTTCGGAAGATACCCAAGGCTGTCCGCGCCTATTTTTTCCGCGATTTCCGAGACCGAATACCTGCACGCAATCAAGTGCCGCTCCGAATCTATATCCGTTCCGTAGTAGCATGGATGCAAAAACGGCGGCGCGGATATTCTCATATGTATTTTTTCGGCACCCGCATCCCTTAAAAGCTTAACAATCCTTCCGCTTGTGGTCCCGCGCACAATAGAATCATCCACTAAAACAACACGCTTTCCCGATACCGTTTCACCGATAGCACTTAGTTTTATCTTTACATTGTCAATTCGTGTTTCCTGAGTGGGAGCAATAAATGTTCTGCCTATGTACTTGTTTTTTAAAAGCCCTATCCCGTACGGAATACCGGACTCTGCCGAAAATCCGAGAGCGGCGTCAAGCCCGGAATCGGGAACACCTATAACAACATCGGCATCTGCGGGATAACATTCCGCCAGAATCATTCCCGCCTTTTTACGCGCCTTATGTACAGATACACCGTCTATTTCGGAATCGGGTCTTGCAAAGTATATATATTCAAAAATACATATCCTCTTAGGATTTCTGCCGCAGTGTTCTTTTCTTGATTCAATGCCGTTCTTTGAAAAAACAAGTATCTCTCCCGGCAGAACATCGCGGACAAATTCCGCTCCCACCGCTTTCAGGGCACAGGTTTCGGAAGCGACAACAATGCTCCCGTCATCCCGCTTGCCGTAGCAAAGCGGTCTGAAACCGTGCGGGTCACGGCAAACTATAAGCTTTGACGGTGACATAATAACCAGCGAATAAGCGCCTTCAATAATATTCATGGCGCGGCTGACCGCTTCTTCGACAGAATCAGAGGATAGCCGTTCCTTTGTTATGATATACGCAATGATTTCCGTATCGCTCGTTGTATGAAATATCGCGCCCGTAAGTTCAAGCTTGTTTTTCAGGGCGCTTGCGTTGGAAAGGTTTCCGTTATGAGCGATTGCTATCCTGCCTTTTTGATGATTGACTTCAAGCGGCTGGCAATTTTTTCGGTCGGAGCCTCCGCTCGTGCTGTATCGCACGTGACCGACCGCAATATTTCCCTCGGGAAAGCCGCTGATATGAGCGTGATGAAAGACCTCGCCGACAAGCCCTATATCCTTATGAGTATAAAACAGTCCGTCATCATTTACAACAATTCCGCAGGATTCCTGACCTCTGTGCTGCAGCGCATACAGTCCGTAGTATGTAAGCCCAGCCACATCTGTTCTTCCTGAAGAAAAAACACCGAACACACCACATTCTTCATGAACAGCCAATTATTTCACTTCCATTCCGCCAAAACAGACGATTTTAATTTTACGCAGTTTTATTTTCCGCTCGCTCCGTAGTTTGAAAGAACTCTCGCCGACGGGTCATCCACATTACAGCCTTCCCAGCTTTTGTTGGGCATCCAGAAATCCGGTATCATTTCCGCCTGTCCGGGATAATACTTTTCAAACAGTTCACGGTATAAAAGGGATTCTTTTGTAAAAGGCTTCGCGAATGTGTATTTTTCCGATTTTTCTTTAAATTCATCATCGGTGTATAAACCGTTCGCGTACTCTTTTAAATAATCAACCATTGAATGTCCCACCGCGTCGGAAAACGCCGCTTTTTCGCGCCACAAAATTTCATAGGGGAGATAATCGCCTTCAAAGGCTTTACGCAAAAGATATTTTCCCTTGCCGTAAATATTCATTTTCTTTTCGGGGTTAATGCTCATTACATATTCCGCAAAATCAAGGTCACCGAAAGGAACTCTTGCTTCAAGTGAGTTTACGCTTATGCACCTGTCTGCCCGAAGAACATCATACGCGTATAATTCCTTAACTCGTTTTACGGCTTCTTTCTGAAATTCCTCAGCGTCCGGCGCAAAATCCGTGTATTTATATCCGAACAATTCGTCCGAAATCTCACCTGTTAAAAGAACGCGTATATCCGTCTGCTCGTGTATCGCCTTACAAATAAGATACATTCCCATACTTGCTCTTATTGTAGTAATATCATATGTGCCGAGAATACTGATAACCTTTTCAAGACTTGAAATCACAATATCTTTATTTATAATTATTTCTTTATGCTCGCTTCCTATATAATCGGCAACCTGCTTTGCGTATTTTAAATCTATCGCGTCCCCGCTCATACCGATTGCGAAAGTACGTATGGGCTTTTCGCTCTGCTTTGCGGCAACGGCGCAGACAAGTGAGCTGTCAAGCCCTCCGCTTAATAAAAATCCGACTTTGGCGTCCGCAACAAGTCTTTTTTTAATTCCCGAAACCAGCTTGTTATGAATATTTTCACATATTGTCTTTAAATCATCATTAATATATTCTTTTACGTCGGTAACATCACGGTAGCGTATAAACTCACCGTTTTTATAATAATGTCCCGGAGGAAACGGCATAACCTTATCGGTAAGTCCTATTAAGTTTTTTGCCTCGCTGGCAAACATTACCGCGCCGTTTGCGTCATAGCCGTAAAACAGCGGACGTATGCCGATAGGGTCTCTTGCCGCTATATATTCGTCGTTTTCGCCGTCATATATAATAAGCGCGAATTCAGCATCCAGCGCTTTAAACATTTCCACACCGTATTCCTTATACAGAGGAAGCAGGATTTCACAGTCAGAATCGCTTTTAAACACATATCCTTTATTTTTAAGCGCAGCCTTTGTTTTTTCATAGCCATATATTTCGCCGTTGCATACAACATAATTTCCGTCAAGCTCAAAAGGCTGCATGCCCTGAGGATGAAGCCCCATAATCGAAAGGCGCTGAAAACCCAAAAGTCCTCTGCCCGTATCAATTATCCTCATATCGTCAGGACCTCTTGACTGCGTTTTTAAAAGCCCCTGCTTAAATATATCAAAATCTGCGCCTTGTCCGCAGTATCCCATAATTGAACACATATTCTGCAATCTCCTTAAATTTCAACTTCCCAAGCCGCATTTTGCGGCTTGGGATAATGTAAATTACTCAACGTCTTGCAAAGCGTCGTAGCCTTCTTCGCCTGTTCGTACTTTAACAACATTTTCAACATCATAGACAAAAATCTTACCGTCACCTATATGCCCTGTATAAAGCACCTTTTTAGCCGTTTCGATAACCTGTCTTACAGGAACCTTTGCCACGACTATATCCACCTGTATTTTAGGCATAAGGCTCGGTTCAAGCTCAACTCCGCGGTAATATTCGGGTTTGCCTTTTTGTATTCCGCAGCCCATAACGTGCGATACCGTCATACCCGTAATGCCTATATCAATAAGATTGTTTTTAAGCGCTTCAAGCATTCGCTCTTTGCAGATAATCTCTATTTTAGTGAATTTGTTTGTTTTTTCTTCATTAAATGTAGGTACTTTCCTTACTTCTACCGCGTCTGATACCGGCACATCGCCTGTAACCTGTATCGGAGCGTCCGGATTATATTCCATGTGAGGCAGGGTGGCAAAATCCGCGTATGAGCTTGGAAGTCCGTGTTCTGTCAGGTCAAGACCTGCGATTTCTTCTTCGGCGCTTGCTCTTAAACCGACCGTCGCTTTAATAACTTTAAACGTAATTATCATTGTAACCGTTGTCCAGAGAGTAATTGAGCAGATGCCGATAAGCTGAACTAAAAACAGTCTTCCGTTTCCCGTATAAAACAAGCCTTCAAGTCCCGCGGGAGCGTCGGGGTTTGCAAGCAGTCCTACCGCCAGAGTTCCCCATATGCCGTTTGCCATATGTACTCCGACCGCTCCGACAGGGTCGTCTATATGGAGCTTTATATCAAGAAACTCAACAACCAATACAACCAGTATTCCCGAAACAACGCCCACAACAAGCGCACCGAAAGCGTCGAGCGCGTCACAGCCTGCCGTAATTCCCACAAGCCCCGCAAGAGAGGCGTTAAGGCACATTGAAACATCGGGCTTACCGTTTTTTACCCATGTATATATCATACATGTTACCGTCGCCACCGCAGGCGCAATTGTCGTTGTAAGAAATATGGAACCGAGCTCCGGAACGCTTGTCGCCGCCGCACCGTTAAATCCGTACCAGCCGAACCAAAGAATGAAACAGCCGAGTGCGCCGATTGTTATAGCGTGACCGGGAATAGCGTTTACTTTAATTACCTTGCCGTTTTTATCTTTTTTATACTTGCCGATACGTGGACCGAGTATAATCGCGCCGATTAACGCCGCCACGCCGCCGACAGTATGAATAGCTGCCGAGCCTGCGTAATCGTGAAAACCGAGCTGCACAAGCCAGCCCTGTGAGTTCCATACCCAGCCGGCTTCTATCGGATATACAATAAGAGAAATAACGCCCGAATATATACAATAGGAAATAAATTTTGTTCTCTCTGCCATAGCGCCCGATACGATTGTCGCCGCAGTCGCGCAGAATACCAGGTTAAATACAAAGCTTGAAGCGTTTGCTTCTATAAATTCGCCGAAATTTGTAAAAATGCTCAAATTCGGAATACCTATAAAGCCTGCCACGTAGTCCTCCGCCATCATAAGCGAAAAGCCCAGAAATACAAACATTACCGTACC
>CACZTG010000104.1 GCA_902783995.1 uncultured Ruminococcus sp.
ATACGCGGATATAATATATTGCCCGGATTCCTGCGACGGATTTTCAATCATTCCGGCCGGACCTGCCGCAATTACCGTACCGCCGTTAATAAGGAATAAACCGTCATGGTCAAGCGCGGAGTTAGAATTCATTGTCGGTCCGTCAATCGTTACCGTGCCGCCGTTTATAATAAGTGAGCCGTTTGAATCTATGCCGTCACCCGAAGCGTTAATATAGATATTTCCGCCGTTTATTGTGATGCTGTGTTCGCCGCTTTCTTCCTGTGACATACCGCCGCGCTTCATCATTCCGCCGTTTTCGCTCTGCGGCATATCGGGAGGCATCATTCTGTTCTCGCCGTTGTTTTCGCCGCCCTGCATATCGGGAGGCATCATTCTGTTCTTGCCGTTGTTTTCGCCTCTTTGCATATCTGCGGGAGACATACTATCCGTATTTTCGCGGTTTTTCGGTCTGCCGCCGCGCTTCATCATTTCGCCGTTCTCGCCCTGCGGCATATCGGGAGGAAGCATGTTCTCCGTATTTATACGGTTTTCGGACCTGCCGCCGCGCTTCATCATTTCGCCGTTCTCGCCCTGCGGCATATCGGGAGGAGTCATATTATCATTTTTTTCGGGGTTTTTTGCGGAGTTTTGACGGTTTTCATAATTTTGATTATTTTTGCCCATTATGAAATTGCCCGTTCCAAAACCCGGTCTTCCGCCTGTGCCGTTTCCGCCTGCATTTATACCGTCATCACTTGAGCTTATGTTTATATCACCGCCGTTTACAGTCAAAAGCTTCTTGCTTTCAATACCTTCGGTTGATTTTGTGATATTTATTTCGCCGTCATCAATCACAAGGTTTCCGTGCGCGGAAACACCTTTCTTATCGGACGAAACAGTAATTTTTCCGTCTTTAATATTCATATCCGAGGCGCTGTGAATCGCGTGGTCGGCGGATTCGATATTTATTTCTCCGCCCGATATTTCAAGAAGCCAATCAGCTTTTATTCCTTTATATGATGCGTCCTGTCCGGCTGTGCCGCCTTTTGTTGTAACATTTAGCTTTCCGCCCGAAATATCAACTATTTCATCTGCCGCTATGCCGTCGCCTTCCGCCGTTATGTCGAGAGTTCCGTCCGAAAGAGAAAACGTGTCGTTTACATTTATGCCGTCCGCTGCCGCCGTAATCTTAATATTTCCGTTTTCAATATCAAGACTGTCGGAGGCGTGTAAACCCTGTCCCGCGGAAATGATTTCAAGCGTGCCTTTTCCTTTGATTTCAAGGTTGTCTTTTGAAGTTACAGCTCCCTTTTCATCTTCTGTTACCGCCTTGCTTTCAAGGGTGTTGCTTGTTCCGTCGGATACGGTTATATACGCTTTATCGGCATTTTTAATATATATTGCGGCACCGTTTTTGTTTGTGAGCGACATTCCCGATAAACGCAGCTTAACCTTTTCATCTGTATCAACAATAATTTGTCCGTTTTCAAGTGTACCTTTAACGGTAAAATCGCCGCCCTTTGTTATTGTTACAGTGTTTTCCGTAACGCTTATACCCTCGCCCGACACTTTCATCTGTGAAAGATTTACAGTACCTTCGTTATTTTTCCACGTGTCGTCCGATGCGTCATCACCGTCGGTAATTATAACCTGCTTTTCTTTTTCATTCCAATTTACATCAAGTCCAAGAAGCTCGCTTACGGCTCTTACGGGAATGAGAGCTCTGCCGTCCGATATTACAGGCGCCGCCGCTGCCGTATAGGTTTCGTCATTTTTTTTCATTTCCGTACTGCCTACTGTCATTTCAATGGTATTTGATTTTTTCTTTGCGGTAACGGTTTTGGTGTTTTCATCCCATTTGACCTTTGCGCCGAAAGCTTCAAAAATGCTCCTCATAGGTACCATTACATTGCCGTCGATAATTTCGGGTTCGGTATCAAAATCAAGCTTTTGACCGTCGTATATTACAGAGAGAGTTTCGGCGTCCGCCTTTTCGCTTACGCACGCCGGAAGCGTACAAAGCGCCGCTGTGAGTGCCGTTAAGATTACAAGTGATATCAGTTTCTTTTTCATAAAAATCAATCCTTTCATACTTTTTATTTGTCTTTTTTGGGGGTATCAGAAATTGCAACCGTTAAATTGCCGTTTCTTGTACGGAGTTCATTTAAAAATTCAATGCGGTTTATGTTTCTGTCGGTGTAAATTTCATAACAAAGTTCAAAAAGCGAGCCGAGGTCTGTGGTTTTAACCTTTGTGAGGCTGTGTTTTACGGTGTATTTTTCAATAATATCCTCAAAAGCGTCATCGGTGTTAAGGTCTTCGGGGACGGTGATACGGAGCTGCTTGTGGACATATTTCTTTTCAAACATCTGTGTTTTTTCAACTATAAATATTGCTGCGCACAGAAGCGCCACAAACAAAAATCCGTAAGCGTAAAGTCCAACGCCGCAGGCAAGCCCTGCCGATATAGCAAAGAATATAAAGCCTATATCCTTCGGGTCGCCCGGCGCGCTCCTGAAGCGTATTATCGAGAGAGTGCCGGCAAGGCTGAACGCTCTTGCTATGTTGCTGCCGATAAAAATTATTATTACGGAAAGTATTACGGGAAGCATAAGAAGCGTTACGGCAAAGCCTGACTGATAGGTGTCATCATTTTGTGTGAGTTTATAGGTTGCCGCAATTATTCCGCCGAGAATTGCCGCAAGAGCGATTGTAAGCAGCGCAAGCTGCGGTGAAATATCTGCCGTTGAGTTGGTAAGTACATTATTAAAAATTTCGTTAATCATATTGTTTATTTCCTTTCTGCTTTTAAATTGCAATATTTTCGGGTTTTTCTGTCAAAAGATTTTTATATTCCGTGCCGTATTTTGAAAAACTGCTTTTTTTAAGTCCAAGCTCCGAGAGCGTTTTCGCAAGCCATAGCGGCTTTGCAAGCGCGGTTTTTATTTCCATAAGATATACGCCGTCGGGCAGCAGGTTTTCACCGTAATCACCCATATCGGGGCTTAAATTGTACCTTCTTGAGCGTATATTCATATCAAATGATATCCGAAGGTCGGGGTTATCGTTTTCAAAATACGCGATTCTGTCGTAGGCGAGATATAACCTTGGTATAACCTTATAGCGGTTTATGAAAAATTCAAGCTCGTTTAAAACCTGTCTGTTCATATAGGGCTTAAGAGACGGCTTTATACCCGTGCTGACAAACGCAAGAGCGTCCTCAAGCTTTATTTTTGTGCGTCTTTTGTTTACGATACCGTAAGCTTTTTTCTTGATTTCAAGAAATACCAAATCATCTTTTTTAGGCACTCCGTAAGCTCTGAGCCGTAGTTTTTCTTTATATTCGGGTTTTGAAAGCGATTTTCTTATCAGGTAGTCACATTCTGTATCAAAATATATGTTTGCTATCATATACGGCTTATGATTTTTATTGTAAGCGTCAAGCTTCATATGCATATCCATTATATCAAGAGCTTTTTTGAATTGTTCTCCGTTAAGTAAATATTTGTGTTCGTATCTGTTAAAAACTTCTGTTGCCATTTCTTTCAACTCCTTTCAGCTCAATTATACAGCCGAAACATTAAAAGAACATTAAAAATTTTAATTTTTTTAAAAAAATTGACCGCCGACTTTTAAAGTCGGCGGTCAACCATTTAAATAATGTTATTTTTTAAGGTTTTCTTCAAGCTTATTAAGCTCATCCTTCATTTCTTTGGGAAGTCTGTCACCAAACTGCGCGAAATAAGCTTTGATGCCCGTATCGGGGTCCTCTATATCCTCAAGCCACGTTTTATTGTCGATTGTAAGAAGCTCTGCCATTGTTTTAGAGTCAATGTCAAGACCTTCAATGTCAATATCTCCTGCGTTCGGAACAAAGCCGATAGGAGTTTCCGTTGCGTCAACTTTGCCTTCACAGCGGTCGAGAATCCAAAGAAGCACTCTCATATTATCACCAAAACCGGGCCACATAAAGTTACCTTCCTCGTCTTTTCTGAACCAGTTGACGTGGAAAATTTTCGGAGCTTTATCGCCAAGCTTTTTGCCCATTTCAAGCCAATGACCCCAGTAA
This sequence comes from uncultured Ruminococcus sp., assembly GCA_902783995.1. Next base: position 4,052 of record CACZTG010000104.1, read on the forward strand.
TCAGCCATATTATAGCCGACAAAAGGCTTCATAGCCATCGGGTCACGGCGTACAACGCCCACAGCGCCTGCTGCCGCAGCGGTTGTTTCGGAAGCCATTGTTGCGCCGACAAACGTTCCGTGCTGCCAATTTCTCGACTGATATACAAGCGGAGCGCACTTAGCGCGTCTGCCGCCGAATACGATAGCCGAAATCGGCACGCCCTTCGGATTTTCAAATTCACTTGAAATACAGGGGCAGTTTTTAGCGGGAGCCGTAAATCTTGAGTTCGGGTGAGCAAGCTTGTTGCCCGCTTCAACATATTCTTTTCCGTTGACCTTTGCGCCCTTCCATTCGGTTGCGTTTTCCGGCGGGTTTTTATCAAGACCTTCCCACCATACGGTCATATCGTCATTATTAATCGCAACGTTTGTAAAGATAGTGTTTTTCTTTGTTGATTCAAGAGCGTTAAAGTTTGTTTTTTCGCTTGTGCCGGGAGCAACGCCAAAGAAGCCCGCCTCAGGGTTCATTGCCCAAAGTCTGCCGTCCTCACCGATTCTCAGCCATGCTATGTCGTCACCGACTGTCCATACCTTATAGCCCTTGTTTTTAAGATATTCCGGAGGAATAAGCATAGCAAGGTTTGTTTTGCCGCAGGCACTCGGAAAAGCGGCGCATATATATTTTACTTCGCCGTTAGGATTCTCAACGCCGAGTATGAGCATATGTTCAGCCATCCAGCCTTCTCTTTTGCCCATTGCGCTTGCAATACGGAGCGCAAAGCATTTTTTGCCGAGAAGCACATTACCGCCGTAAGCGGAGTTGATGCTCCAGATTGTGTTATCCTGCGGAAAATGCACAATATATCTTTCATCGGGGTTTACATCTTTTTTGGAGTGAAGGCATTTAACAAAATCGCCGTCATCGCCAAGCATATCAAGAGCAATATTACCCATTCTTGTCATAATGCTC
>CACZTG010000105.1 GCA_902783995.1 uncultured Ruminococcus sp.
CCGGATTATTCCGCGTCTTCGGCATTTTCCCAGTTGTGATACACGTTTTGAACGTCATCGTTATCTTCAAGGTTTTCCAAAAGCTTTGTCATCATTGTTATATCATGCGGGTCCGAAAGCTCAATATAGTTTTGCGGAATCATTGTAACCTCCGCGCTTGACGGAGTATAGCCCTTGCTTTCGAGAGCGCCGGCGACTTTTCCGAAATCATCGGGAGCGGTTGTAATTTCAAAACAGCCGTCCTCGGCACTGAAATCCTCGGCACCCGCGTCGAGAGCGTCCATCATAAGCGTTTCCTCGTCTATATCCTCGTCCTCTATAATGATAAGCCCTTTTCTGTCAAACATCCATGAAACACAGCCGATTGCGCCGAGATTACCTCCGAATTTATCAAAAAAGTGCTTTACGTCACCCGAAGTACGGTTTTTATTGTTTGAAAGCGTTTCGACAATAACCGCAACGCCTTTCGGACCATAGCCTTCATAGACCATTTCCATATAATCGTCCCCGCCGGCTTCGCCCGCCGCTTTTTTTATGCAGCGCTCAATATTATCGTTTGGCATATTATTCGATTTAGCTTTGTAAATTATATCCTTAAGCTTAAAATTTGAAGCCGGGTCAGGTCCGCCCTGCTTTACGCAAACAGCTATCTCTCTGCCGAGCTTTGTAAAAATTTTAGCTCTCTCGCCGTCGGTTTTTTCTTTCTTATGTTTTATATTTGCCCATTTGCTGTGCCCTGACATTATAATTCCTCCCTGAAAACAGCCGCTGTGCGGCAGCAAAAAAATATTTTTATACAGATATTATACCAAAATTGCGAATAATTGTCAAGTAGCCGTTTACCTATATTTCGCTCTGAACTCCGATGGGCTTATGCCGAACTCTTTTTTAAAGGTTTTTGTAAAAAAGCTGCTGTCGTAAAAGCAGCATTTTCCGGCAATTTCCGTAACTGTAAGCTCTGTTGAGGCAAGAAGCTGTTTTGCCGCCGAAAGACGGCGGTTTTTTATAAAACTACCTATTGTAATTCCTATGTTTTCCTTAAAAATTCTGCATAAATGATATTTACTTATGTGCGTTGCCTCGCTTATTTCGTCAATTGTAATTTTTTCAAGAGCGTTATCACTTATAAAGGACAGAATATCCCCTATCTTGTCACTGCTTTTCTGCGCAGAACCGGCATTTGTCTTGCTTATACCTATATTCATAAGCTCAGTAAGCACGGAAACAAGTCTACCGTATTTCATTCCTGAATTATCTTTCAAAATATTTTTCACCTTCAGAAAAAGCCTGTCTGTTTCTATACACTCTTCGGGCGAAAGTTCGCAAAAAGTTCCGCCGTTTTTTTCAAACAAAAGGCTGTATTCGCCGCTCATTTTTAAGCTTCCGCAAATCTGCTTCATTTCAGGCGTATTTAAAATTATTATGGAATGGTTATACCTGTTTATATCCTCCGGCGCAACAAAATGTGTGGCAAGTCCGTTTATAAAATACAAACCGTTCTTTTTCATTTTATATAGCTTTCCGTTTATAAGAATACTGCCGTCACTTTGAAAGGTTTGTATTATTTCACTTGTAACGGTATGTGTATGCGGAGATGAACCGTAAGAATTTACAAAATCTATTCTGTATAAGCACGATTTTACAGGCAGCATTTTTATCTCTCCCCCTTTTTTCTATTGTACCATATAAGAGTAAAAAAAGCAATATAATACAATAAAAAAAGCAATAAAATTAAAGAAAAACCGTAAAAAAGGGTATATAATAATAAAAAAATAAAGTTTCAGCGAAAGGAATTTGTGTAAAAATGATATGCTTAAATGACGAAAATAAAAAATGGGTTGACGGTATATACGACAAGCTGTGTGGTAAGCTTGAAAAAAGTGCCGTTTCTCACAAAAACAGTATTCCCTATATGACGGTAAACGGCAAATACGAAGACATGGTGAAAAAAAACGTCGGCTGGTGGACAAACGGCTTTTTCGGCGGCACAATGTGGCTTATGTACAAAGCAACCGGCAATGAGGTTTTCCGGACCGCGGCCGAAAATCAGGAAACCCTGCTCGATACAGCGCTGCTTAACTATGATAAGCTTGACCATGATATAGGCTTTATGTGGGGACTTACGGCAAAGGCGCACTATATTCTGACGGAAAATTTAAACGCGCGCAAGAAAGCGCTTTTTGCCGCAAGCGTGCTTTTTTCAAGGCTTAATATAAAGTCGCGCTTTATAAAGGCGTGGAACGGTCATCCGTACTCGATAATTGACTGTATGATGAACATTCCTCTGCTTTACTGGGCATCACGCGAAATCGGTGACAAAAGGTTTGAATACGCCGCGCAGATGCACGCCGATATGAGCATAAAGGAGCATATAAGAGATGACGGCAGCGTCGTACATATATGCGTTCATAATGAAGAAAAGGACGAGGTTACGGAAACTCTTGCGGGACAGGGCTGTGCTGTAGGCTCGGCATGGTCGAGAGGTCAGGCGTGGGCGGTTTACGGCTTTGTTTTAAGCTATATTCATACAGGAGAAAAGCGTTATCTTGACGCTTGCCGCAAGGTAACGGATTATTTCCTTGAAGAAATTAAAAAGGCGGGTTATAAAACCGTTACCGATTTTAAAGCGCCGGAGAAGCCGCTTTATTATGATAACAGCGCCGGCGTCTGCGCCGCCTGCGGTATGCTTGAGCTTTATAAAATAACCGCCGAAGAAAAATATTTAAACGGCGCGTTAAATATTTTAAAGGCAATGGAGGACGATTTAATATTTGACGATTCAAACGAATCGATCGTTCAAAACTGTATGGTTTCATACAGTGAAGGCAAAGAGGTTGACCTCATTTATGCCGACTTCTTCCTTTGCGAAGCGATTTTAAAATTAAAAAATACCGACTTTTTAATATGGTAACAGTCACAACAAAAAGGGAGAAGAAAAATGTTTGATTTAACAGGAAAAGTTTCATTAATTACGGGAGCGTCCGGAGGAATAGGAAAAGGTATAGCTCTTGCTTTTGCAAAACAGGGAGCTGATGTTATTATAAATTATTTAAATAATCAAGCCTCTGCGTATAAACTTGCCGATGAAATCACTTCAACGGGAAGAAAAGCAATTGCCATCAGGGCTGACGTTTCAAAAGCTGCGGAAGCAAAAAAATTGTTTGAAAAAGCCGAAAAAGAATTCGGAAGGCTTGATATTCTTGTAAATAACGCAGGAATAAGCCAATCCAAGGATATATTTGAAATGGAGCTTTCAGATTTTGAACGGGTTATGAATATAAATCTTACAAGTGCATTTCTTTGTTCAAAATATGCTCTGGAAATAATGAAAAAGCAAGGTAATGGCAGAATAATATCAATAGCTTCTCAGGCGGGAGAAAGAGGAGCCTTGTTCGGTCATGTTCACTACGCCGCTTCAAAAAGCGGTGTGCTTGCTATGTCAAAGACATTGGCAAGAACCGCCGCTCCGTATGGTATAACCGTAAACTGCATTGCTCCGGGCGTTATTTTTACGGATTTTACTTATGCCGTTCATACAGATGATGAAATCAAAATGCTTGAGGAATCCATACCGCTCGGACTTGGTAATGCAGATGACGTCAGCGCCGCAGCCGTTTATCTGGCAAGCGAAGAGGCACGGTACGTAACGGGAGCAACCATTGACGTAAACGGCGGCTCTTATATTCACTAATTATTTTTACGGGAGAATAATGTAATGAAAAATTATTTCGGAATTGACTTTGGTAAACAAAAAGAAGCGCTTTTAAACTGCGATACCATAAAACCTGCAATTGAAGATGTTATTTCAAAGGCGGACAGTGCCATAGGTAAAACCTATCCGACGCTAAAAATGAGTGAATATATGCTTTTTTACGAAACGGGTGACAGAAGCATTTATGAGCTAAAATATTTTGAGCGAAGAAATGACTGCGCATATCTTTCAGCGGCGTTATGGCTCACAAATAACGAAAAATATTTAAAGCCGCTTATTGACATAATTTATACAATATGCGATGAATACACCTGGTGTGTGCCGGCTCACGTACATATGGAAAAAAATCCTTCTCCCGGGGAAATCGTAGGCTATGCGGATTTATTTAACGGCGAAACGGCAAGACTGCTTACGGAAGCTGTTATGGCAAACGGCGATAAACTTCCCTGTTATGTCCTCGAAAGAATATCTTACGAAATTCACCGCAGAGTAATAGACGGTTTTAAAAACTGCCGTTTTTTCTGGTGGGAAAACGCCACAAACAATTGGGCGGCAGTATGCGCAAACGGTATTGCTGCCGCGCTTTTGCATTTCGGCACGGAGGAAGAAATAAACGGGCTTTTACCAAGACTTTATAAAGCCGCGGATAACTTTCTGTCGGGAATTGAGCCTGACGGCTGCTGCAAGGAAGGTTTTGAATACTGGAACTTCGGTTTTGGTTATTTTGTTTATTTCGCAAGGCTTATTTATAATTTTACAGACGCTAAAAAAAATTATTTTGAAATAAATAAGGTTAAAAATATTGCTATGTTTCCGCAAAAAATCCGTATGGGCAAAACAAAGGTTTACAGCGTATCCGACGGCAGCACGGATTATAGGGTAAGTCTCGGATTACTGTGCGTTACGCGTCAAATATACGGCAAAGAGATTTTATATCCCGAACTTACACTTCCTCTTGCTGACGGTACAATATATTCATTAAAGGAGCTTTTATGGTTTGATAAAAACTACAAGGCGGACGCATATAAGGCCGAAACCTCATTTTTTGAGGATTCCGAATGGTACATAAAAAACGGAAAGCGTTTCAGCTTTGCGGCAAAGGGCGGCAATAACAATGAGCCGCATAATCATAACGATGTCGGAAGCTTTATGATAGTTAACGGTGACGATATAGTAATTGCCGACCTCGGCAGAGGGGAATACAGAAAAGGTACGTTTGATTCCTCTGTACGCTACACAATGTTTGTAAACGGCTCACAGGGGCACAGCGTTCCGATTATAAACGGTCAGCATCAGCTTGAAGGAGCGCAGTATAAGGCGAAAAACGTAAAAGGCGGCGAAAACGGTTTTTCTCTTGACATTGAAGGTGCTTACGAAAAAGGACTTATAAATAAAATTCACCGATGCTTTGAAATCGGTGAAAATTCCGTTACTTTGACTGATTCGTTTATTTTTTCGGAAAATACCGAAAGCATTTGCGAAAGGCTTATAAGCCCCTTTAAACCGCAAATTTGTGACGGTTATGTTTTGCTCGGAAATGCGAGACTTATTTTTGACAAAAACCGTTACTCCGTTTCTTTCGGTGAAGAAAACTACGGCACACGGCTTGTACTCGGAAAGGACGGCATAAGAACCGCGTATTATATTGATTTTACGCCCGCCTCCGGATTAACGGATAAATTTGAAATAGAAATAAAAGCGGATTAGAATATGCTTTGCAAAACGCCTCTTTTACTTAGTCCGTTACCTTTTTAATTAACGAAACAGTCAATACAAGCGAAAAAAACACTCCCGCCGTCATCCCTGCCTTCAGACTGCCGCCAAAGCTTTCGGCAAGTATTCCTACAGAAGCCGGTCCTATACAGCAGCCTATATCTCCCGCAAAGGCAAGAAGCGAAAACATGGCAATTCCTCCGTCCGGCATATCTTTTGCGCAAACACTGTAAGTGCCCGGCCAAAGGACGCCGACAGCAAAACCGCAGACAGCGCAGCCTATTATGCTTAAAATACAGCCGGGAGAAAATGCCGCAAGCGAATAGCCTATAACCAATGCGGCTGCACAGCAAAGCATATATTTTTTTAAGTTTATTTTATCTCCGAGCTTAGAGCTTACTATTCTTGAAACGCCCATAACTGCGGCAAAAACACAGGGAACGGCAATGTCTCCCACTGTTTTTGAAAGCCCCAGTGCCTCCTGCGCAAATGCGGATGCCCACTGTGCAAGAACAAGTTCGCACGCTCCCGAACAAACCATAATAAGCATAAACAACCTGAATTCCGCACTTTTAATCAGCCTGCTTATGTTTCCGCCGTCCTTTTCTCCGGGCGGCGGAGTTATTGGAACAAACACAAAACAAACAGCGTTTATAAATGGCAAAAGCGACCAGATTATTGCCATTATAAACCAATTTTCAATCTTACAGAAAAAGAAAAACACAGTGGATATAAACACTACTCCAAGCTGTCCCCAACAATAAAACGAATGAAGCAGGCTCATTATGCTTGCTTTTTTGTTTTTCGGAGTCGGGCATGCTTCCGCTATGGGGCTTATCATCACCTCAATCAAACCGCCTCCGGCAGCATAGAAGCCCGAAGCCGTGATAAGCGCCGCAAAAGGCGGCATAATTTCCGGCAATACTGCCATAAAAACAAGTCCAAGTCCCGCAAAAATATGCGCGATGATAACAGTACGTCTGCACCCTATGCGGCGCGCAATATAACTTGATAAAAGGTCAACCGCTATCTGCATGGAAAAATTAAACACCGATATTGCCGCAAGATTTATGTAGGTCAGAGCGTAACAACCTCTGAAATAAGCAAACAAAAGTGTTACAAAGTTGTTTATAACCGCCTGTACAATATAACCCGTTATGCATGCGTTAATTGTACCCTTACAGCCCGTTTTTTTCATAAAAATCCTTTCCCTAAATAAAAGGCTGTGACAAAACGAAGTCGTCACAGCCCCTTATCACAAGTAATTTTTTATTCTTCTGTTTTTTCCTCAGCGGGAGCTTCCTCGGCAGGAGCTTCCTCAGCCGGAGCTTCTTCAACAGGAGCTTCCTCAACCGGAGCTTCTTCAACAGGAGCTTCCTCAACAGGAGCTTCCTCAACCGGAGCTTCTTCAACAGGAGCTTCCTCGGCAGGTGCTTCCTCAACCGGAGTTTCTTCTGCGGGAGCTTCTTCAGCAGGAGCTTCCTCAGCAGGAGCTTCCTCGGCACCTCCGGCAGCTTCAAAAGCTTCCTCCATTGCTGTCTTGCCGGGTTCCTCCTCCGGAACCTCGTAAACTTCTTCCTCTTCCTCCGGTACTTCCTCCGCAGGAGCCTCTGCGGGCTGTGAAAGAGCCTTTATGCTGAGTGATACCTTGCCTGTATCAAGCTTGATATCGGTAATTTTAGCCTCAACCTCATCACCGACTTTCAATACTTCGCCTACTGTCTCAATTCTTCTGTCGGGAACAATCTGTGAAATATGAATAAGACCGTCAACACCGTCAATAATTTCCGCAAACGCGCCGAAGGAAACAATCCTTACAACCTTACATTTTACTACATCGCCGACATCATACTTACTCTTGAATATTTCCCAGGGATTATCTTCAATCTTCTTATAACCGAGAGAAACCTTTTTGTTTTCAAGGTCAATATCTTTAATGGTAACTTCAACAACCTGACCTTCTTTAAGTACCTCACTGGGATGTTTTATGGGTTTCCATGAAATCTCACTGATGTGAATAAGACCGTCAACACCGTCAATATCAACAAAAGCACCGAAAGGAACAAGCCTTACAACCGTACCGTCCGCAATATCACCGACATTATACTTTGCCGTAAATTTAATCCACGGATCATCTTCGGGATTTTTATGTCCTAAAGAAACCTTGCCTTTTTCCGCATCGATTGCCTTAACATAAACCTCAATTTTATCTCCGACTTTAACTATATCTTTGGGAGCAACGCCTTTTTTCCATGTCAGCTCGCTTACGTGAACAAGACCGTCAACGCCGCCGATATCAACAAAAGCGCCGAAATCCGTAACGGATTTAACGGTACCTTCAATTTTATCTCCGACTTTAACATTCTCAAAAAATTCATCTCTGATTTTCTTTGAAATTTCCTTAGCGACCTTTTTTACCGAGCCTACAACTCTGTGACGGCGCTCGTTTACATCAATAATTCTGAGCGAAACGTCCTGTCCTTTGAGCGTTGAAAGGTCCGCAACGTACCTTTCCGCCGCCTGAGAAGCGGGAACAAAAACTCTGTTACCCTTAACAAAAACAATAATTCCGCCGTTTAAAACATCAACAACCTTGCCTGTAAGGACCTCCTGGTTTTCAAAGGCTTCAACAATCGCCGCCCAGTTTTTCGCCTGCTCAAGCTTTTTCTTTGAAAGCGAAACAACGCCTTCCTGGTCGTTTACTCTGATGATGAACACTTCAATTTCATCACCGACTTTGCAAATGTCCGACGGAACGGCTTCTGGGTCGTCCGTAAGGTCTTCAAGTTTAATTATGCCTTCAAACTTGAAATCAAGGTCAACTACAACTTCTGTCGGCGTAACCTTTACAACCTTACCGGTTTTGGTTTCGCCCGTTGTAAGCGTAACCTGAGCCTGCTGCGATTGTTCAAACATTTCAGCAAAGCTTTGCTCCTCCTGATTATTTAAATTCTCTTTGTTTTCCATGGTTAAAATAACCTCCTTTATTATTAGGTCGGGCGTTGACGC
>CACZTG010000106.1 GCA_902783995.1 uncultured Ruminococcus sp.
TAATTATACGGTACGAGCCACTATGGGACATATACGTGACCTTCCGAAAAGCTCAATGGGAGTTGATTTTGAGAATGATTTTGAGCCTTCTTACCTTACGATAAGGGGTAAAGGCGATGTTATGAAGGAACTTAAAAAAGAAGTAAAAGCTTCCGATAAAGTTATTCTCGCGACGGACCCTGACCGTGAAGGAGAAGCTATTTCATGGCATATTATGCAGGCGCTTAATTTACCCGAAAAAACCACGTCAAGAGTTGTTTTTAACGAAATAACAAAAGATGCCGTAAGGGCAGCAATAAAAGAGCCCAGAAGCATTGACTACGACCTTGTAAATGCCCAGCAGGCAAGGCGTCTGCTTGACAGAATTGTGGGATATTCCATTTCTCCTCTTCTCTGGCGTAAAGTTAAAAAGGGTTTAAGTGCCGGACGTGTACAATCTGTTGCAACAAAGCTTATATGTGACAGAGAGGACGAAATAGTTGCTTTTGAACCGACAGAATATTGGACTATTGACGCCTCTCTTACAAATCCTCCGTCAAAAAAGAAATTTACGGCTAAATTCTACGGAAACAAAAAAGAGAAAATTGTTCCCGAAAACGAAAAACAGACAATAAATATTATAAATGCGCTTAAAGGTGCGGAGTATAAAGTTACCGAAGTAAAAAAGACATCCAAAAAACGCCCTCCGCTTCCCCCGTTTATAACAAGTACACTTCAGCAAGAGGCTGCTAATAAATTCGGATATACTTCGGCACGCACCATGATGATAGCGCAGCAGCTTTATGAAGGTGTCGAAATAAAAAGCATCGGCGCCGTAGGTTTAATAACCTATATGAGAACGGATTCGGTGCGTATTGCGGACGAGGCAATCTCCTCTGTCAGAAAATATATTATGGGCAGATGGGGCAAGGAATATATGCCTTCATACCCGCGGATTTTTAAAAACAAAAAAAACGCGCAGGATGCTCATGAGGCTATCAGACCTTCGCTGCCGGAGCTTGTTCCCGAGAATATCAAGGATTCTCTTTCGCCGGAACAATTTAAAATATACAAGCTTATATGGGACAGATTTGTCGCAAGTCAGATGTCCCCTGCCGAACTTGATATTACGAGCATTACCGTTTCCGCTGCTGATTATCTTTTTAAAGCAAGCGGCAGCAGTGTAACCTTTCCGGGATATACAACCATTTATGAAGAAGCAAGTGCCGATAAAGAAAAAAATCAGCCGCTTCCGCCCATAAATGAAAACGATATTTTAAATCTTAAAGAGCTTACACCAAAGCAGCATTTCACGCAGCCTCCGGCACGCTACACCGAAGCGAGCCTTATAAAAACTCTTGAGGAGCTCGGTATAGGCAGACCAAGCACATATGCTCCGACCGTTTCAACAATTATCGCGAGAAAATATGTTTTAAAGGACAAAAAACAGCTTTATCCGACAGAACTCGGTATTGCCGTAAACGACCTTATGAAAGAAAATTTTGCTCAGATTGTCGATGTCGAATTTACCGCGAATATGGAAACAAAGCTTGATGAGGTTGAAGAAGGCAAGCTTGAATGGAAAAAAATCCTGAGGGATTTTTACCCGCCGTTTAAACAAGAGCTTAAACAAGCGGATAAAAAAATTGAACATGTTAAACTGTCTCTTGAGGAATCCGATGTTACCTGCGAGCTTTGCGGCAGAAAAATGGTTTACCGTGACGGACGGTTTGGCAGATTTCTTGCCTGCCCCGGTTTCCCGTCTTGCAAAAACACAAAACCCATAATTGAGGAAACAGGTGTAAGCTGTCCCAAATGCGGAGGCAGTATCGTTATACGCAGAAGCCGCAAAGGCATTCGTTATTTTGGCTGCAACAACAGCCCGGAATGTGATTTTATGAGTTGGGACGAACCGACAAACGCAAAATGTCCGATTTGCGGAAATATGCTTCTTAACCGTTCCATAAAAGGCAGAATACTTAAAAACAGTAAAGTGTGCCTTAACAAAGACTGTGAATATAACAAGCAAAAACGCTCTAAAAAGAAAGCTGATGAAAATGAATAAAGCTATTGTTGCGGGTGCAGGACTTGCGGGCTGTGAAGCCGCATGGCAACTCGCGGCACGCGGCATAAACGTTACACTTATCGATATGAAGCCGGGCAAAAAAACTCCCGCGCATCACTATGACGGCTTTGCGGAGCTTGTATGCAGTAATTCTCTGCGTTCCGACAGGCTTGAAAACGCAGTCGGTCTTTTAAAAGAGGAAATGCGCAGGCTCGGCTCGCTTATTATGGAATGTGCCGACGCCTCAAAAGTTCCTGCGGGCGGCGCGCTGGCGGTTGACCGCACGGCTTTTTCCGATATGGTAACTTCAAAAATTAAAAATCACCCGCTTATTGATTTTAAAAGTGTTGAGCTTACGGAGCTTCCCGTGGAAAACGCGGTTATTGCGACAGGACCTCTTACCACTCCCCGACTTTTTGAAAAAATAACAGCGCTTACAGGCAGTGAAAATTTGTATTTTTTTGATGCCGCGGCTCCCATTGTAACTCTTGAGTCGGTAGATATGTCAAAAGCGTTCAGGGCATCAAGATACGGAAAAGGCGAGGACGATTATATTAACTGTCCCATGACAAAAGAGGAATATGATATTTTTTATCATGAGCTAATAAACGCCGAAGCCGCGCCGTTAAAGGACGTAGATAAAAAAATTGTTTTTGAAGGCTGTATGCCGATTGAAACAATGGCGTCAAGAGGCGAGGAAACCATGCTTTACGGACCTCTCAAGCCTGTCGGTCTTATCAATCCCGCAACAGGCACGGAGGCATATGCCGTTGTACAATTAAGACAGGATAATAAAGAAGGCTCTCTTTATAATATGGTCGGGTTTCAGACGCATCTTAAATGGGGTGAGCAAAAACGTGTTTTTTCGCTTATACCTGCGCTTAAAAACGCTGAATTTGTAAGATACGGCGTAATGCACAGAAACACTTATATGAATTCTCCTGTTCTGCTTGATAACAGATACAGACTTAAAAACAGCGTTTTGCCATTATACTTTGCCGGACAGATGACGGGCGTCGAAGGATATGTCGAGTCCGCTTCGTCAGGGCTTGTGGCAGGTATAAATCTTGCAAATGAATTAAACGGTACGCCTCCTTTTATATTGCCCCCTATAACCGCACTCGGCGGTCTGGCATCGTATGTATCCGAAAACTCCCTCGGAAAATTTGTGCCTATGAACATTACTTTCGGCATAATGAGTCCGCTTGACATTAAAATTAAAGGCAGAGGCGCTAAAGCGGAAAAAAACCGGCTTATATCAATGCGGTCACTTGAATATATTGACAAGCTTTTAATCAGCGCCGATATGGAGGAAAAACAGAATGGAAATTGAGCTGACAGCCGAAAATTTTGAAGCTGAAGTCATAAATGTAAATTTACCTGTTATCGTTCAGTTCAGAGCCTCTTGGGACAATGCCTGCGCGAGCTTTTCACCGGTATTTTCTCATATGGCGGAAAAATATTCAGACAGCATTATTTTCGGAAAAGTTAATATTGATAATGAAATTATTTTAACAACAAAATATGGCATTACCTCTGTCCCCACTCTTATTGTTTTTGAAAACGGAAATGAAACGGCACGAAATGTTGGTTTTTTGACTGACGATGAATTTGACGCTTTTATTATCAAACATAACCGTCCGACAGAATGACGGAGCCGATACCATCACAAAAAAACAGAGGGGTTTTACTATGTTTTTTGATTCACACGCCCACCTTAATGACATAAAATTCAATAATGACCGTGA
>CACZTG010000107.1 GCA_902783995.1 uncultured Ruminococcus sp.
AAAAAAAATTAAAAAAATGTTACGGGTTTTAAAATAATAAAGTTGCTTGCGTTAGACCGAGTTTGTCAGCGCTCTGAATGACTGCCGACAGGGCAGTCATTTTTCTATATGCACTTTATTATACTCAGAAATTCGTCAAGTCGGGTGGATTTTTTCAAGGCTTTCAGCTTTTTTGTTTCTTCGGGGTAATCCGTCATAACATACATCCAGATTTCCTTCATTTTACGAAGCGTATAAATTTCGGAGCCGAAAAGCGTGACATAGGCTTCCGCCAACTTTTCCGTAAAACCGATAAGCTCATCTTTTATAAGCCCGTCACCCCCGTTTATTTCGCGAAAAATCGCGGGATTTCGGAGCGCCCCTCTGCCTATCATAAATTCATCAATATTCAGCTCATTTTTAAGAGTGTTTATATCTTCAGCCAAACAAATATCCCCGTTATAGCAAAGCTTGTTTTTTGAAAGCTTTAAGGCTTTTTTAAACGCTGCCGTATCGACCTCGCCTTTATAAAAATCCGCTCTTGTTCTGGGGTGAATTATCAGCTTTTCAAGCGGATATTTGTTATATATTTCGATTAAGCCTTCAAGCTCGTCCGCAGAAGAAAAACCGATTCTCGTCTTTACCGATATTTTAAGACGGTGCCCGGCAAAAATTTTTTCAAGAAATATATCAAGCCTTTCCGGCTCCTTTAAAAAACTCGCGCCTTTCCTTTTTTTTACAACAGTAGAAAAAGGACAGCCGAAATTCAAATTTATTTCATCATAACCAAGCTCCTCAATGGTAGGCTCAAAGTTTAAAACGGCATCTGCATTATTTGAAAGAAACTGAACAATCAGCTTGCCGCAGTGATTGTTTTCAGGTAAAATATCCCTGAGCATTTTTCTTCCTGTTTTTTCATCGCTTGTCGGCGTTATAAACGGCGCGTAATAAGCGTCGCACCCGCCGAACATTCCGGCATGTATATTCCTGAAAGTATATGAGGTTATACCCTCCATCGGAGCAAAATAAAGCTTCATAAAGACCTTCCTAAAAATTGATTTTATATATTATTTGCAGTCACAATTCCTGACCAATAGTTACTTAATATATTTGTATCAAGTATATTCTCCTCAAGCTCCGGTATGCTTTCTGTTCTGCCTTCGGCATATGAAAGAAGCCTTCTCCCGCAGCTTATAAACCTTTCCTTTAAACCGCCGATTCTGATGTCCTGAACTTCAAATCCATACGGCTTCGCGTTTTCAAACCACCTTGCTTCAAAAGCGTCATGAAAGTCAGCTATTTTCTTTGCGATTTCTTCATACTCTTTCGCAAGCTTCTTAATCGCTTCCTTATCACCCGATTTATATATTTTTCTTGTTCTTATGCCTATATCGCATTTTTTTGCAAGTACCTCGCAAAACTTTATATAATGCGTAAACTCATACTTGAATTTTCCCGCTTTTTCCGCCGCCTCGCTGATTTTACACGCAAGCTCTTTGTAATACTCATTGTCACTGTGCTCACAGTAAGCGTCGATAAGTCCCAGAAACGGGTCGTTATAAAACAGTTTTTTACTCGATTTTAAGCTTACGCCGTTATCAAAATCGCCGTTCATCATATCAATAAGGTCGAGCGTAATAAAGCTGTCGAAATCCGCTCCTGTTATTTCTTTAAATTCTATTTTTATATCAGGCATATTAACCTTACCTTTTTGCCGTTTTGCAAAGTACATAAGAGCCGGAAGCACCGTGAAGGGTGAACATTCAGCTCCGTTATCTCCCCAAATCGTGATAAAATCACCATCTGAAGGAGCGTCTTCAAAGCCTGTAAACGCTATATCTGTTGTCTTTATGCTGAATCTGTTATTCGGCGCAAAGCCCTTCCATGCCCATGCGCCGCCGGCAAAATATACCTTCCTCCCGAAAGCCCTGCTCACACGCATCAGCTCCGCATACTTTGAAGCTTCCTTCGTATAATAATCCCAATATACCATAGAAACGTTTTCGGGAAGAGCTGTTCTCGTTCTGATTTTATCTGTATCAACGCTTTTGTTTCTGAAATCCGCAACGCCGGTTGCAAGCTTTATAAACATATCGTTCCAAATCATTGTTTCATAACCGTATCTTGCAGCAATATCACACACTTTTTTAAGATGAGCGCATATAATTTCAAAACGGTCCTTTATACCGTGAAGCTCACGGTATTTGCCCAGACCTATCATATACGCTTCGTCCATACCTATATGTATCTTCCTTGATGAAATACAGCCCGACAAATTTCTGAACATATCGTCTATAAGCTCATACGTCTTTTCGCTCCCAGCGAGAAGGATATCGTCTATATCGTTTATGCTTCTGTAAGCATCCTTCCACTTAAACATACCGTTGAGATGCGCTAAGGTCTGAATACACGGAATAAGCTCAATGCCTATACTGCGGCAATATTCATCAATATCGGAAAGCTCGGATTTTAAATATTTTCCTCTCATATAACCAAAAAAAGGCTGAGAGTCGATTTCATATGTATCCTCTGTATAAAGCATGAGCGTATTATATCCCATTTTTCTGATTATCGCGGCAAATTCTTTTACCTTATCCGGCTTCATAACCGCGTTTCTCGAACAGTCAATCATTACTCCAAGCATTTTCCCCATAAGTATTCCCCTTTAATATATAATCTTCTTTGTATTTTTCCTGCAATAATCCATATAATTAAATTATATCATTATAATTTTATATCATATAATGTCTAATGTCAATAAAAATTATTTTTTAAATGTATAAATATTTTGTCATATTTTCCTTGACAAATACATATAATTATGGTATAATAAATAAGGTAAAGATGAGTTATACCGCAGGGTAGAGCAGTTTGGTAGCTCGTCGGGCTCATAACCCGGAGGTCGGAGGTTCAAGTCCTCCCCCTGCACCCAAATAAGAACCGTAATTTTGATACAAAGTTGCGGCTCTTTTTCTATGCCGGGAAAGCCTAAAATAAAGAGATTTCTCAAAAAAGAATAGTTCCATTGTGATTTTAAATGTGTTTGTACGGGGTAAATTTTGCTATGATGCACTTTTTCGTGGTTCACAATGAAACTTTTCTCAGAAAATAAATGCAACGCTTTTGACTTAAAATTGATGTCAAAGCGGTGCATTTTTATTGATTCCAATTTGAAATAATATATGGTTCAGCTTTAGGTTGCATT
>CACZTG010000108.1 GCA_902783995.1 uncultured Ruminococcus sp.
CGGATTCTTTGCTCGGAGCGGGATATCTTGTTGACGATATATGGACTTCGACAACGTACGACAGTGTTTTAAGACCTTCCGGCTGGGATGTTGACCGCAGCGGCGGCAGACTTAAAACAGCTTCGGGCGCATTCGTTGCCATGGAGGACACCGATGCGGGAAGTCCTGTTTGCATGGAAAAGGTGTTCTCACACAGGGCCGAAAATAATGTAACGGTTGAAACTGCATTTAAGCTTTCGTCAAGCACCGATAAGCTGACCGTTAAGGTCAGCGGCGGTGACAAGGCTGCATTAAAGCTTCTGACAAAAGATTCGTATATTTGTTATGAAGATGAAAATGACACTAACAAAGTACTTGGTTCATGCAGTGCAAATCAGTATATAGGTCTTAAAGCTGTATTTGACATTGTAAATAAAAATGTCGCGATATATATAAACGGTTCGCTTTGCAAGACTGCCTCGTTTAAAGAGGACGCGGCTTACATTGACAGACTGAGCTTTGAAACATCAAGCGAAGGCACAATGACCGCGCAGATAGGCTTTGTTAAAGTATATGAAAATTATATTATAAACGAAAGCTTCCAGACGACTGCGGAAGGCGCTTCTCCGGACGGCTTTGTGACTGAAGGAAACGTTGAGGCTTTTGTTGAAGCGAATGTTTCAAGTAATACCGATAAATACCTTAAGCTCAGCGGAAACGCTTCGGGTTTAAGAGCGGATTTTGAAGGAAAGACAAGTAAGCTTTACGGAGGCTTTAAGTTCTTATTGAAGAATTCCTCAAGCGGCATAAGTGTAAATCTCGGAGACGGCATCACGTTAAATGCGGAAAACGGCATGTTGTACTGTAATAATTCACCTGTATATTCATATACCGAAAACATTTGGTATCAGGCGGATTACGAGATAGATATGCTTAATGACTGCGCGATAATAAAGCTCAACGGAAAGACGTTACTTCCGGGGCTTTCATATGCAGGCTCAAGCAGCTTTAACAGTATTGAATTCTCGGCGGCAGGCGAGGTTTGGCTTGACGATATTACGGTATATGACAAGTTTGATGATTATTCAGTTCCCGAAGTCAGAAGTCTTGACGAGGACGATTATCTGATAGGCATGCAGACTTACTTTATGTGGCACGAGGGTACTCATTACGGCTGGGATAAAATCACACCGTTCCCCGAGAGGAAACCGTATCTCGGCTGGTATACGGACGGAAGCCCCGAGGTTTCGGATTGGGAAATCAAATGGATGCTTGAACATGGCATTGATTACGAGATATTCCCGTGGGCACGAAACGAAACAAATAAAAACGCGGCAATAAAGAGACCTATTCGTTCCGACGCGCTGCACGACGGATATTTCAACGCGAAAAACAGTGATGAAATGAAATTTGCTCTTATGTGGTCAATGATAAGCAACAGCACGCTCGGCGGCTCTGCGGATTTCAGAAATAATATTGTACCCTATTGGCTGGAATATTATTTTAATGACCCGAGATATTTGCTGATAGATAATAAGCCGTTCCTTTCGGTTTACGATTACGGTAATCTTGTCAGCGTTTTAGGCTCCGAAGCTGCAGTAAAAGCGGAATTTGACTACTTAAGAGACGCTTGTATAAACGCGGGCTTTGACGGTATATATCTGGTTATAATTACCGGTGAGACAGATTCCTCGGAGGAATTTTCAAGGATACAAGGTCTCGGCGCGGACGCAATATATCCGTACCATTGGTTCTACGGCTCAAATACCGCAAATTATCAGATAGAGAGCATAAGAAGGCAGATTGCAAACAGTCCGACAGACGTAATACCTTACGTTTCAATGGGCTGGAATCCGCAACCGTGGCTTGGTATGCCGGGTGAGTTCTGTTCTCTTGAAAATTACGAAACAGCGCTAAGATATTCAAAAGAGCGTGTTGACGCTTTGAAGCAATCGGGCGACATAGACCATAAGATGGTTATTGTCGGAAACTGGAACGAATACGGTGAAGGACATTTTGTAATGCCTTCAAATGTTGCGGGCTTCGGTTACCTTGATAAAATACGAAAAGTATTTTCGGGAGGCGATGACGTGCATGTTGACGATGTTCCTACAGAAGCTCAGATTGAGAGCATGGGCTATTTGTATAGGCAGGACAGGATTGGTGAGAGATATATTCCGGAACCTACCGATATAAGTGACTATACAACCGTTCTGAAATCCTGGGAATTTAACAGTTGGACATCATACAGTGAATGGGAAGCGGGAAGCGTAACAGGTCTGTCGTCGTTCAGTGGTGTATTAAAAGGCACATCTACGGGTAATGACCCGATAGTAAGGCTTAAAAATGACATCAATCTTGACATTACGGACGCAGACTATGTTAAAATCCGTATGAGGCTCAAAAACAGCGCGTCATGTTCCGCAAGCATAATGTTTAAAACACAGGATAATCCGGAATGGGGCGGCGGAAAATATGTATCCTTCGGCGTGTATAATGAAGACTATTATGATTATTATGTATATATGAAGTCAAACAGCCGTTGGAGCGGTGTGCTTACCAATATAAGAATTGACCCGATGGAATCAAAGGGCACGTTTGAAATAGATTCGATTCAGATACTTAAAAAGACAAATTAATAAAGATTTCGGATAATTTCCGAATTATATTGATTTTGCCGAAACAGATATGGTATAATTTAGAATATTATAAAAGCGGGAAGAGGAGAATTATGGAGATAGGCGTACTTATCAAACTAAAAAACTGTAATATGGAAGAAAGCTTCAAAAAGGTAAAAGATATGGGCTTTGGCTGCTGTCAGCTCTGCGCATGGGATTTTGAATGCTTTACTGACGAAATGGCGGATAGGGTAAATAACGCTTGCAGGGAGTATGATATTAAAATATCAACCTTTTGGTGTGGCTGGAGCGGACCTCGTATATGGGATTTTTATGACGGACCGCTTACGCTCGGATTGGTTCCCTCCGAATACCGCTATGAGAGAATGAGGGATTTAATCAAAGGCTCGGATTTCGCAAAAAAGCTCGGCGTCGCAAATGTGGCAACGCATATGGGTTTTTTGCCGGAACAGCCGTTCAGCGCCGAGTACAGAGAGGTTGTCAGCGCTATAAGGTATGTTGCGGAGTACTGTAAGGAGAACGGACAATATCTTTTGTTTGAAACAGGTCAGGAAACGCCGGTAACCTTACTCAGAACGATTGAAGATGTCGGCACAGGCAATCTCGGAATTAATCTTGACCCCGCAAACCTTATCCTGTATGGAAAAGCGAATCCCATAGACGCGCTTGACGTGTTTGGTAAGTATGTCCGTGATATTCACGCAAAAGACGGATGTTACCCGACCGACGGTAAAAACCTCGGTCGGGAGACACCACTCGGAGAGGGCAAAGTGAATATTCCCGCCTTTATAAAAAAGCTAAAGGAAACAGGGTATGACGGTACGCTTATAATTGAGCGTGAAATCAGCGGTGAAAAGCAAATCAGCGATATTATAGCCGCAAAAAAATTATTGGAGGAGTATATATGATTAAAGTTGCCTTAATAGGAATAGGAACAATGGGATTTGTGCATTTTAACGCTTATAAATCCGTTAAAAACGCGAAGGTTACGGCGGTTGCGGATGTAAGGACAGATATGGCAAGAGAAAAGGTGAAGGGCTGTGACGTTAATGTTTATTCTACCTTAGATGAGCTTCTTGAAAATGAGAATCCCGATATGATTGACATTTGCACTCCGAGTTATCTTCACGCGGAAATGGTAATTAAAGCCGCAAGCAAGGGAAAGCATATTCTTTGTGAAAAGCCGATGAGCATTAAGAGTGACAGTACGGCAGATATGATTGCGGCAATAGAAAAATCCGGCAAGCTTTATATGACGGCTCAGGTGGTACGCTTTATGTCGCCTTACATTTATCTTAAAAAGGTAATAGACGAAAAAGAACTCGGAAACCCTGTTCGTTTTGAAATGAGGCGTATTTCTCATATTCCCGAAAAAAGCTGGGAGCATTGGATGAAGGATACGGAAAAGAGCGGCGGAACACCTATTGATTTAACAATTCATGATATTGATTTTATACAGTACGCTTTAGGTGAGCCGAAAGACGTATCGGCAGTATATTATAAACTGAAAAATGAGAACGATCATATTACATCTGTGCTTACGTATGACGGGTTTTCCGTAACCGTAAGTGCCGGCTGGTTTAAGTGCGATATTCCTTTCAGAGCTGAATATCTGGCGATATTTGAAAACGGATATATTGAGTATAAAAATGATATAATTACAAAAAACGGTGAACCTGTGGATATTGAAAAGGGCAATGTCGTAAACGATTCCGATTTTAACGCGACAGGCTCCGACGGCTATACGGAAGAAATAGCTTATTTTGTTAATTGCGTAGAGAATAACATAAAGCCAAAGGTTGTAACACCCGAAAGCTCGGAGAAAAGCGTAAAGCTTATTGAGAGAATACTTGAAAAGGCAATTGTAATCTGAATTAAAATCGGAAACGCCATTTGTTATAGCGGAAAAATCTGCGGCATATCTTGGCGCTTCCGATACTGTTGATTATGTTAAAAGAGAGGATAGTCAGAAATAAAATGGAAAAATTATTTAAAGGTACATACGGAATAGTTCTTACGCCGTTTAAGGATAACGGAGAAGTCGATTATAATCTTCTCGAAAAATATGTCTCTCTTGTTTCGGAGTCAAAGCATATAAACGGTCTTGTTCTGTGCGGTTCGACAGGTGAGTTTTCACGTCTTTCGTTTGATGAAAATATTGAAATTATGAAAAGAACGGGAAGCATTATAAAATCGGAGGATAAGCAGTTTGTATGCGGAGCGACGGCGGGAGATACCTATGAAGCGCAGAAGTATATAGAAAAAATAAACGAAATGGAGGCGGACGGCATTTTGCTTGCGCCGCCCTATTATTTTACTCTGTCGGAGGAGGAAATCCTTGCGCATTACGAAACGATTTTGAAGTTCAACAACAATAAAACACCGGTTGTGGGATATAACATACCGCAGTGTACAAATCCCGTATCGATAAGGGTGTTTGAGCGTCTGCTTGATTACGAATGTGTAAAGGGCTATAAAAACAGCTGGAACGATATGCAGGAAATAACGACAGAAATCTCGATAAGGAATGCGAAAAGACCGGACGTATCAATGCTGACGGGGCTTGACGCCTGCCTTTACGGTACGCTTGCGCTCGGCGGTGATGGGCTGTTTACGGCAATTACATATCTTATGCCGAGGGTTATGAATTACATATATGAAATGTTTTATACCGATAAGGAAAGAGCCTTTAAATGTCAGTGCGAGTTAATCAAGCTCATTGACGTTGTAAACCGCTTTACCTTCCCGTTCGGTTACAGAGTTTTAAGCGAAGCGTTAGGTATGCCGCTCGGATACGGCAGAGAGGCAATACCGGTATTCAGCGGTGCAAAACGCGCGCAGGAAGAAATGTATATTATATATAAAAATATTATAAGCATTATTGGAGGGTTTTAAATGAAAATTACAAAGGTTGAGCCGATTTTACTTTCTTATGAATATAAGCCCGATGAGCAGTGGGGCTGGTCCGGCGGAGAAGTAAAGGTATGGCACACATCGCTTGTAAGAGTATGGACAGACGAGGGGCTTTACGGTCTCGGAGAAATGGGAACGGGACATTATATTCCCGAAGCGGCAAAGGCGATATGTGAGTTTTTGGCAAAAACGCTTGTGGGACAGGACCCGTTTAATATAAGCGTTTTGTTTGACAGAATGTACAAGCTTGGCGCGAACTGGGGAAGACGAGGCATTGCGATGGGCGTAATCAGCGGTATTGAAAACGCGCTCTGGGATTTAAAGGGCAAAGCACTCGGCGTTCCCGTATATTCGCTCCTCGGCGGCAAGTTCAGGGATTCAATACGTACATACGCGAGCGGTGGTATGGAGCAGCCTATTGATTCACTAATAAAAGAAGTTGAAAGCTACCTTGAAAGAGGCTTTACAGCAGTAAAGATAAGAGGCGGATATGACGCAAAGCGTGACGTTGAAAAGGTAAAATCCATAAGACAGGCGCTCGGCTATGATTTTGACCTTGCGATAGACTGCGGACAGGGCTATGTGCCTTTCGCGTGGTCCGCGAAGGAAGCGGTACAGGTCGTAAAATACCTTGAAGAATACAGGCTTATGTTTATTGAGGAGCCTTGCAGAACGGACGAGCTTTCCGTATATGCCGAGGTTAAAGCGGCAAGCGGAGCAACGCCTATTGCCGGCGGAGAAAACGGCTGCTCGATATTTGAATATAAGGCACTCATAGATAATAAATGTGTGGATATAATCCAGCCCGACGTAACTCACGCGGGAGGTCTCGGCGAAGTTAAAAGAGCGGCTGATTACGCGGCGTTAAACGGTATAACGGTTGCGCCTCACGTGTTCAGGTCGGGAGCTTCCTTTGCCGCGCATCTTCATCTTTTGTGCTCGATACCGAACGCTCTTATCTGCGAATTTCAGCAGGTGGCAAATCCGCTTCGTGAGGAGCTTTTAAATAACCCGATAGTAATAAAGGACGGCAAAATATCCGTTCCGAATGACGCCGGACTCGGTATTCACTTAACCGACGATATAATAAAGAAATACCCGTATAAGCCGGGAACGGAACAGAGATTTAAGGTGGAGAGCGTATGAGTTATAATATTACTATACTTAAAACTGCCCATATAGACTGCGCAAACAGCGTAATTTATAAGGGCGGGGATTTTAACGAAACAACAACAATAGGCTGTCATGCTTTTTTGCTGAATAAGGGCGGCGAATATTACCTTATAGATACAGGTATTGAGGATATTAAAACCGCCAATACCACAAAGTCAAGCGTTGACGATTGGAAAAGAAGCGCAGAGGAGCATAGCGTAAAGGAGAATTTAGAGCTTCTTAAAGTGCCTTGTGACAAAATATCAAAGGTATTTTTTACGCATGCTCATTACGACCATATTTCGGGAGTATGCCATTTTAAAAACGCCGTTTTTTATATGACAAAAACGGAATACGCTGAGCTTTATTCGGAGGACAACAGAAATAAAAAAGTTTTAAAAGATGCAAAGGAGTTTTTAAAGGACAAAGAGCTTGTTCTCTTTGATGACGAGCTTACCGTGGACGATATTAAATTAAAACTTCGTGGCGGTCATACAAAAGGAAGTATGTCGGTTGAGCTTGACGGAAAAATCTTTGTCGGAGATACAATATTTGTTCACGACAACCTTAAAAGAAAAATTCCGGCAGGCTATACCGCCGACCGTGAAGCTTCGGACAGGCTGCTTGACGAATATCTTTCGTATGATAAGCAGCTTATAACAAGTCACGATTTTAATGAGGTGGTTTAAATGTTTGATTTGAAAGGGAAAAAGGCGCTTGTTACAGGCTCAAGCCGCGGCATAGGACGAGCTGTTGCAATGGGACTGTCAGAAGCCGGTGCGGAGGTTGTTCTCCACGGAAGACGTGAAAGCGAAGCCCTGAATGATACATATGAGACAATTATCAAAGAAGGCGGAAAAGCGCATAAAATAACAGCAGATACGTCTGCGCCTGATGAAATAAAAGCTATGTTTGAGAAAATAGCGGAAAAGTTTAAATACGTTGATATTATGGTAAATAATGCCGCAGTACTTACAAGAAAGCCTTTTCTGGAGCTTGAAACAGAGGAATGGAACAAGCTTATGGAAACAAACGCAAGGGGTTATTTCCTTTGCGGACAAGAAGCCGCAAGGCTTATGAAGGAAAACGGTATAAAGGGAAGAATAATAAATATTTCATCAATATCGCAGTTTGAGGCGGCGGTCGGAAGGACGCATTACTGCGCATCAAAGGGAGCGATAGGAATGCTTACAAAGGGTATGGCGCTTGAGCTTGCGCCGTACGGAATAACCGCAAATGCTGTGCTTCCGGGAAGCATACATACCGATTTTAACAATGATGTATTAAGCGATAAGGATTTTTATAAAAAATGCGTAGAGGGAATACCGCTCGGAAGGCTCGGAAAACCCGAGGATATAGCGCCTGCGGTCGTTATGCTGGCAAGCGATGAGGCGTCGTATATAAGCGGAGCGGAAATAGTTGTTGACGGCGCTAAGACAGTATTTTAAAAAGGAGCTGAAAAGGTTTGTTTAATGGAGTTTGTCCTGTTGTGAATGTTCCTTTTAATGAGGATTATTCGGTTGATTATAGAGGGCTTGAAAATATAGTGAAATATGTAATAAGCGAAGGCTGCGGAAGCGTGTGTCTTTTCGCTTTCAACAGTGAGCCATATAAGCTTTCCTTTGCGGAAAAAGAAGAAACAATCAGAAGGTTTTTAAGCTGTGCGGAAGGAAAAATCGAAACGCTTATAGGTATTGTGGAAAACTCGGAGGCGGACTGTATAGAGCTTGGAAAATGCGCGAAGGAAAACGGAGCGGACGGAATTATACTGTATCCGCCCGCGCTTTCAACGCCTCAGGGCGACGCGCTTGTGGATTATTTTAAAACCATTTCCGAAAAGGTTGATTTGCCCGTTATGATTCAGGATAATCCGAGGTCAACGGGAGTCACCATGAGCCTTGAAATGCTTGTAAACGCTTTTAAGGATATAGAGCAGTTTAAGTATTTGAAGGTTGAATGTCCGATACCTATGCGAAAGATGAAAAGCATAATAAAGAAAACGGACGGCGGGCTTAAATGCTACAGCGGAAACGGCGGCATATACGCTGTTGAAGCGTTTTTAAACGGAGCATCGGGTATAATGCCGGGAGTAGCGCTTTGCGGATTTTTTAACAGAATGTATAAATGCTTTGAAAAGGGTGATGAGGACGGCGCGAGAGCTATGTTTGAAAAGGTACTGCCTCTTGCATGGTTTGAGGACCAGTCACTTGAATTTTACATATCCTGCGAAAAATACCTTTTAAAGCATATTGGAATAATAGAGAGCGATACCGTAAGGAGACCGTGTACGGAACTTACGGAGGACGAAAAAGAGGAGCTGATGAGACTTTTTGAGAGGTTATAGACTTTTTCAGCTTTAATGCTTTTATATTCCTTCCATATAATGAGCCGAAAACATATATTTTTGAGCCTTTTGTGTATTTATATACATCAAATTATGTGATATAATTTTAAAGTAATAAAAGTAAATATATGAAAGGTGTTATAAAAATGGAAAATATAAAAATCGGAATAATAGGTTTGGGACAGAGGTCAAAATCACTGCTTGAAAATGCGATACTGCCGCTCAATCCTGGGACGATAACCGCGGTATGCGACGTATATCCCGACAGAGCGGAAGAGGCTGCCGACCTCATAGCTGATAACGGAAAATCGAGGCCCGAAACCTTTACCGACTATATGAAGGTAATTAATAATGAAAATGTAAATACAATTATAATTATAACCTCATGGCAGTCACATATTGATATTGCTGTAGCGGCAATGAAAGCAGGAAAGCCCGTTGCAATGGAAGTGGGCGGAGCTTATACGGTAGAGCAGTGTTGGGAATTGGTTGACACCTACGAGGCAACGGGAACACCGTTTATGTTCCTTGAAAACTGCTGTTTCGGCAAGCGCGAAATGATGGTTCTGAATATGATAAAACAAGGAGTGTTCGGAGAAATCGTGCACTGCTCCGGAGGCTATCAGCACGACCTGAGAGAAGAAATAGGTTTTGGCAGAGAAAACAGACATTACCGTCTTGATAACTATTTGCGCCGGAATTGCGAAAACTATCCCACTCACGACCTCGGACCTATCGCAAAGGTGCTTGACATAAATCACGGTAACCGTATGGTGAGTCTGGCGTCTTTTGCGTCAAAGTCTGCGGGAATGAAGGAATATATAAAAAATAACAAGGCTGATGACAGACAGCTTATGAATGCGGAATTTATGCAGGGAGATATTGTTACCACTGTAATAAAGTGCGCAAGGGGAGAAACGGTTACGCTTACGCTTGACACAACGCTTCCGAGATACTATTGCCGCGGATTTACCGTAAGGGGAACAAAGGCAATGTATGAGGAAGTGACGGATTCGGTATTTTTGGACTGCGAGGAGCATAGAAAACATGATTTTGACTGGCGTGTAAACTGTTCCGGAAATGCCGAGGAGTATTATGAAAAATATAAGCACCCTGTATGGGAAGAATACGAAAAAGAGGGCGTAACAGGTACTCACGACGGAATGGATTATCTTGAATTTAAGTTTTTCTTTAAATGCCTTACAAAGGATGAGCCTATGCCTGTTGACGTATATGACGCGGCAAGCTGGATGGTTGTAACCGCTTTATCGGAGCAGTCTGTTGCGGAGGGCGGAACCGTAAAAAGTATTCCCGATTTCACACGCGGAAGATGGGTTACGGAATAATTCCGGAATTTTTCAAGGCATGGACATATGCTTTCCTATTAGTATAAATTTTTAATATTATAAAGAGGCTGTCACTTAAAAGGCGGCTTCTTTTTATATTTTTGCGGTGCGAATATTTTTCTTGAAAAAACTGAAATTTTATGTTAGAATAGAATATGAAATATAAAAATTGAAAGTCGGTGAGCCGGTGGAATATAAAACGGAGAGAAGCAACCGCAGGACGGTCGCGCTTGTAGTAAAGGAAAACGGTTTGCTCGTGCGTGCGCCCTTCGGTATGACAGATGAAGAAATAAGCGCTTTTGTCGAAAAACACAGAAGGTGGATTTGCGGCAGGTTTTTAAAAATTGAAAAGCTTAAAAAAGAACTTGAAAAGATTGAGCCGCTTTCAAATGACGATATAGAGGCTCTTGCAAAAAAAGCGCTTGAGGTTATTCCGGGAAGAGTGCGCTATTATGCCGAAAAAATTGGAGTTACATACGGCAAAATAACAATAAGAAATCAGCGCTCAAAATGGGGAAGCTGCTCTCCAAAAGGGAATCTTAATTTTAACTGCCTTTTAATGCTTGCGCCAATAGAGGTGCTTGACAGCATTATTGTGCATGAGCTTTGTCACAGAAAAGAAATGAATCATTCGGAAAGATTTTATGCTGAGGTACTGCGTGTATTTCCGACCTACCCGGAACAGAACAAATGGCTTAAGGAAAACGGAAGAAGTCTTATGATGAGAATGACAGGAGGAAAATAAAATGCCGTTTTTTATTATCAGAGAAGATATAACGAAAATGGATACCGACGCTATAGTAAATGCTGCGAACAGCCGCCTTCTTGCGGGCGGAGGCGTGTGCGGTGCGATTTTTTCCTCCGCCGGAGCTTATGAACTTCAAAAAGCCTGTGACGAAATAGGCTTTTGCAAAACAGGTGACGCCGTTATTACAAAAGGCTTTAAGCTTAAAGCTAAATATATAATACATACGGTAGGTCCCGTGTACGGAGAAAATCCGAAAGAGGAAGAGCAGCAGCTTTATTCGTGCTACAAAAACTCACTTGAGCTTGCAAAGGAAAAGAATCTTGACTCTGTTGCGTTTCCGCTTATTTCATCGGGAATATACGGTTATCCGAAAGCGGAAGCCATGAAGGTAGCAATAAAAGCCGTTAAAGATTTTCTTGCGGAAAACGAAATGAGCGTTTACCTTGTTATATATGACAGAAAATCATTCGTAGTAAACGAAAAGCTTTTTGACAGAGTTAAAAGCTGCATTGATGACAGACTTGTAAAACCGGATACAAAAGAAAGTATGATATTTGATACAGAGGAAGATGCCGCAAGGGTCACGGCTGACGCAACCTGGGTAACCTTTTCGGAAATGCTTCTCCGTTTGATTGATGAAAAAGGAATGACGGACGTTGAGGTTTATAAGAGAGCAAATATTGACAGAAGGCTGTTCTCTAAAATCAGAAAAAAAGATTACGTGCCTAAAAAAACAACGGTCATGGCGCTTATCGTAGCGTTAAGGCTTGATATTAATGAAGCGGAAGAGCTTTTAAACTGCGCGGGGTACGCGTTTTCCATGGCACGAAAGCTTGACGTTATTGTGTGGTATTTTATAGAACTCGGAAGGTATGATATATTTGAAATAAACGAAACGCTTTTTTCGTTTGACGAGCAGCTTTTGGGAGCGTAATTTTTGTCTGAATTCTGAATAAAGATAGGAAATAATATATGCAAAAAAATCATCAGGTGTAGCAGAGAATGTTGCAGGCGATGATTTTTTTATTTAAAAATATTAATTTAAGGGAGAATTTGCGGTGCTTACCGATATGCCTGTCAAAAAAATCAAAGAAAAAAACATTCTATATTTAAAATATCTGCCTAACACTTATCTATTTATCGTGGACTTTTGAAATAAAAAGATAAAAATTATATAAATTTTTCTCTTAAAAATAGGTTTACTATTTTTTATTTTTATGTTAAAATAAAGACAATAGAATTACGGAGGTGAATAGAGTGGATTATAAAAGCGTCGGAAATAATATAAAAGGACTTAGAAAGAAAAATAAAATGACTCAGCTTCAGCTCGCGCAAAGGTTAGGAGTAAGCAACAAAGCTGTAAGCAAGTGGGAAAACGGGCAAGGCTATCCGGATACAGAATTTTTTCCGCAGCTTGCGGCGATCTTTAACGTTTCGATTGACTATATTATGCTTGGCGAAATTAAGGGCATTGCGGTTGCCGGAACTCTTTGTGCCGATATAATTAAAAATATTGATGTTTACCCCGAAAGAGGTATGCTTGCAAATATCGGACAGAGAGCCTGCGGAATAGGAGGTTGTGCGGCAAATACGGCGGCAGACCTTAAAAAAATTGATTCCGGTTTGCAGGTTGACGCTATCGGTATGGTCGGAACAGATGAGTACGGACGATTTATTTTGTCGGAGCTTCAGAAAAACGGTGTAAATACCGGAAAAATCAAGCTTTCTGCTGATAATCCCACAAGTTACTGTGATGTTATGAGTCTGCCAACCGGAGAAAGAACATTTTTTCATCAGCGCGGAGCGAATGCCTTTTTTTCACCGGAGGACATTGATATTGATTCACTGAACTGTAGCTTTTTCCATATAGGTTATTTGTTGCTTCTTGATAAATTTGATGAAAAAGATAAAAAATACGGGACGGTTATGGCGGGCTTTTTAAAGAAGCTTTGCGATAAAGGTATAAAAACATCAATAGACGTAGTAAGTGAAAGTAAGGCGGATTATGCAAAAACCATTATTCCGTCGCTTAAATACTGTCATTATGTAATAATAAATGAAAAGGAATGCTGTAAGATATGGAATGAAAATCCATATAATAAGGACGGAACGCCCAATAAACAAAAAATAAAAAGCGCAATGAAAAGGACAGCGGAATCCGGGGTGATTGATAAAATTATTGTACACAGTAAAATGATTTCATTTTGCCTGAATGTCAAAAGCGGCGTATTTACGGAAATGCCGTCACTTAAAATTCCGAAAAGCGAAATAAAAGGCAGTGTGGGAGCGGGAGACGCTTTTTGCGCGGGCGCTCTCTATGCGGAATATAAGGGTATGTCCGATACACAAATGCTTGAATTTGCTTCCGCCTCCGCCGCCTGCAATTTGTTTGACGCAAATTCCGTTGACGGTATGAGAACGAGGAACGAAATTTTTGAAATGATGAATAAATACGAAAGGATAAAGATATAAATGCTTGTAACATTAAATGAAATTTTAAAAGACGCTCAGGCGAGAAAATATGCCGTCGGTCTTTTTAACACAATAGATACCGATATGCTTGAAGCGGCTATTTCCGCGGCGGAGGAGATGAAATCTCCCATAATAATAGGAACAGCGGAGGTGCTGCTTCCCTTCGGCAGTTTAAAGCTTATTTCGCCGTCCATGCTTGAAGCGGCAAAAGCAGCGAGAGTTCCCGTTGCGGTTCATTTTGACCACGGACTGACCTTTGAACGCTGCCTTGAAGCTATCAGGCTCGGATTTTCAAGCGTTATGTTTGATGGCTCGCTCGGAGGCGAAAAAGAGAATATAAAAAATACAAAAGAAATGGTGAAAATCGCGCATGCTGTCGGAGTAAGCGTTGAAGGCGAAATAGGTCATGTGGGTGAAGCGGCGAGCGGGGACAATGCGGCTTCCGATATGTACACGACTTCGGAGGAAGCACTTGATTTTGCAAACGAAACCGGTGTTGATGCTCTTGCGGTCGCTATAGGAACGGCGCACGGCGCATATAAGTCAAAACCAAAGCTTGATACAGAGAGGCTTAAAGCGATAAGAAAAGCGGTCGGTATTCCGCTTGTTTTGCACGGCGGCTCAGGGCTTTCAGACGACGATTTCAGAAATACAATAAAATGCGGAATATCAAAAATAAATATATTTACCGATATTTGTACGGCAGGTACGGAAGCAATGTCGAAAATGCAGGGTAGAGCATACATAGATATACGAAACGAAAAAGTAAGAGCAATAAAAGAAGAAATCAAAAGGAAAATGCTTCTTTTCGGGTCTGACGGAAAATATTAAGAGCGGATATTAAATTTGAAAGGTGTTGTTCTGAAATGAAAAGAGAAATATACGAAAGACATGTAAATAAAGCGCTTGATTTTTACCGGAAAGCGGGGATAGTGCTGAATGAGGACGAAAAAAAACGCATAGAGGTTGTAGATTTTGATATAGGTATAGCTGATAAAGTGGGTCTTCAGCTTCTGACTTACGTTAATACCGAAAGAGTGTGTGCAAAGGAAATGGTACTTTTTCCGTATCAGACATGTCCTGAGCATAAGCATGTGCCGACAAACGGCAAAGAGGGTAAAGAAGAAACCTTCAGGTGCAGATACGGCAAGGTTTATCTGTATGTCAGCGGCAAGGGTGAAAAAGAGACTATTAAAGCCCGGCTTCCCGAAACAGAGGTCAGCGTTTTTCACGAGGTGATTTTAAATCCCGGTGAACAATATACAATAATGCCGGAAACATGGCACTGGTTTCAGGCAGGCGGGGAAGGCGCCGTAATATCTGAGTTTTCAACGAGAAGCACGGACGAAACAGACGAGTTTACAGACAAAAGACTTGTCAGAGAGCCTAAAATCGAGGATTGAATAAGTTAATTAATAAAGTGATTTGGCACAGAATTGTGAGTGTAAAACTTTTGTATAATTTAATTTTTCCATGATATATTTTATATTGATTGTTGTCTCGTCTTGAAAGAAATTCTCTGCGGATTGTTGTCAACTGGTGAATTTGGCGTTTTTTTAAGTCTTCAGATTGACAAATCGTGTCTTTTTGCGGTATAATATTTTAATAGGGGAGTATCTTAACTTATTCAGGGAAGTGACAAAAATGATTCAGGATTTACATTCGCATACATATTACTCTTATTGCGGCAAGGATTCACCTGAAGCTGTTATAAAAAATGCAATCGCATGTGGGATAGAGCTTATGGGAATTTCGGACCATTATTACGGAGTTGTAATGAATAGACCCGGGGTTACATATGACAGTGCCGAACACATGGTAATAACGCATAATAATGCTCTCAAAAGGTACTTTGAACATATAAAAACTCTTGCGGAAAAATATAAGGATTATATAGAAGTATGGTGCGGTATTGAAATCACCGCCATTGACAGGGGCTTTACCTTGCTTCCCGACGGAGTGGATGTATCCATGTTTGATTATTGTCTTATTGAAAATTTTCAGCTGCAGGAATCTGTCATTGACGACGTTCCCGCCTTTGCAGCACGGTGCGGATGTGCAAGGACAGGGCTTGCCCATATGGATTTACCCGCCTATCTTCTTTCAAGAGGATTAGATATGAATGAGTTTTTTGGAAAAATGAAGGCACAAAATATTTTCTGGGAGCTTAATGTAAATTATGACTCAAAACATAATTTCAGGGAACATCAATATGTAAAAGATTTTTTCGGAAACAGCGCTCTTATTGATGCTGTCAAAAAAAGCGGAATAAAGTTAAGTGTTGGGTTTGACGGACATCGTTTGGAAGACTATGACGCGGAAAGAGTGATAACTACCTGTCATAGGCTGGAAAAACTGTCTGTTCCCATGATAAAGTAAGCGTTTTCTTTTCAAGCCCGTTGATAAAAAATTTGCGGTCTATATATGAATAGAAAACAATCCCGAATTATTTGTAAAGTCTTTATACATAATCCGGGATTGTTTTTTAACTTTCTTACATTGCGTTTTTACATGTTTTTTATTTATGAAAGCAGGCTTTATTTGCGCAAAGATTTGCTCAAATAATTAGTGCTTAATATCTATTAATCTGAATACCTGTTCTGCCGTATCGGCTATATTATTATAAGCGTTTTTTTCAGCCATTGCTTCTTCAAGAGTACATACATTTCTCAAAACAGGAAAAAATGCGTCTATTCCATGCTCATTGCATACCGATGCTTCTTTCGTTACAGAGCCCGCAAACGCAAGCACAGGCTTATTATATTTTTTCGCTATTTTGGAAACTCCCACAGGTACCTTACCCATAACGCTTTGCCCGTCAAGTCTGCCTTCACCGGTTATTACAATATCGGCATCTTTTATATATTTTTCAAATTCTGTCATTTTTAGTACAATGTCTATGCCTCTCTCAAGTTTGCCGGAAAGAAACGACATAAATGCAAATCCCAATCCGCCCGCTGCTCCCGCGCCCGGAAAATCAGCCTCCGCGGATTTATTATATTTTTTTACAGCCTCCGCGTAATTTCTCATCCAATTATCCATTTCATCAACCATCTGACTGTCAGCTCCCTTTTGAGGGGCAAAAATTCTGCTGCATCCATTTTCTCCGTAAAGCGGATTATCAACATCACAGGCAATGGTAAATTTACATTTTCTAAGTTCGGGGATAATTTTTGCGTCATTTATACTTACAATATCTGCAAGCCCTTTTGCGCCAGTCTCTACCTGATTTCCTCTGCTGTCAAGAATTTCAAATCCAAGTGCCTGAAGCATACCGACACCACCGTCATTTGTCGCACTTCCGCCGATTCCTATAACAAAATCGCGGCATCCGCTTTCTATCGCGTCTCTTATAATCTCTCCGATACCAAAGGTTGTGGTCTCCTTCGGGTTAAGTTCATCTTTACTTAACGGCGTTATTCCTGCCGCTGCGGCAATTTCTATAATTGCCGTATTTTTTATTATGCCGTATTCACAAAAAATTTTTCTGTTTAAAGGGTCGCTTGCAAGCACTTTCTTTTTTATCCCGTTCATCTGCCGGACAAGCGCGTCAACCGTAAAGAAATACTTTGTTGTTAATAATGAATTTATGCAGGAAGGTGCATAAGTTTCAGCCTATTTACAGCAAAACACTTATAAGGAAATCCTATAAGTGTTTTGGAAGGAACATATTTTGCCGTCTTGCCGCCCTCTGAAAGTGCAAATTATTTTTCGTTATTCTATTTATTTCATATACTCCGCAAATCATTATCTTCCGATTTTTTCATAAACGCTGTGTAGTGCGATAAAATTTCATCAACACTCCAATTCAAACTTTTTAATTCATCTCGCCACATATTTTCCCATTCCAATGAATAAAACCCGTCATATTCGGATTGTTTCAAAAGATTAATAATATTATTTATAGGCACTTCACCTTCCCCAAGCGGGGTATATTCAAAATCATGCCAAATAGGATCTTGATGCCGTTTCCCATCTTTAATATGTACATGTGCAATATATTCGCCTATGTATTCTAATGTTTCTTCCGGCTGTTCCCCGTCTTCAAATGGATGCATAACATCCCATATAATTTTAAGATTGCTGCGCGAAACATCTTTTATCAACTTTTCAAGTGACTTTCCTGTGGCAAATTCGTTATGTGTTTCAACCCAAATCTCTCCTTTTGTGAAATCACATATCGCGCGGAGCATTTTTACAATTCCTGCGTAATCAATATTACGCATCGGCGCATCATATCTTCGTCTGAAATTGCCCAAAAAAATTCTAATTGCAAAAATATTATTCCTTTCCATATGGATAAGTGTATTTTTTATTTTATCAAGTAGTATCTCATCATATCCAAACAAGCAAAAACTACTGGCAATATCAATAATATTTATATTTTCCAATAATTCTCCATTTTGACCGGTTCTTAATTCTATCCCCGAAAACCCAAACCTACAGCATAATTCATTGAGTTCTTTTGCCGTATATCCGGGACATATTAAAGTCGAAAATGTCAGCTTCATTATTACCCTCCCATTTATGTTGTTTGTGTCATTCCCATAAAAATTTTTTTTGTTATTTCATATTTCAGATGTTTTTCGTTTTTAAACCTGTTAATCTCATTAACCATTTCACTTGTTATATAGTGTTTTAAGTCTGATGCAGGTCCTGCCATATGGGGATACAATGTCACATTATCGAGATTTAATAATTCGCTTTGAGCACTTAACGGTTCTTTTGTATATACATCAAGTATTGCCGAAAATCTGTGTTCTTTAAGCTGCTCGATAAGCGCTTCCTCATCAACAACACTGCCTCTTGATGTATTAATAAACAGACTTCCGTGCCTCAATAATTTCAGAAGATTTTTGTTTATCATGTGAAAGGTTTCATCATTTGCTGCTGTATGAACTGTCACGATATCGCTGTTTGAAA
>CACZTG010000109.1 GCA_902783995.1 uncultured Ruminococcus sp.
ATAGATTATACTCTATCTCGAAAGGTTTCGCCAGAATTGTACATTTTGAGTCGGCGTTTTTGTACATTTTCATTTTAACATTTACACCCGGTTTGTGATTTTTCAAATATTCCTCCCGCATCATTCCGTATTTTCCGTATGTTCGTTTTATTTCGGGATAGTGCAAGTTCGGCAGATAGTAATCTCCCGCTTTTCTGTAAGACAGTTCTTTCATAAGCTGCTCATCCTTTCATATTTTGATAATTCCATTTTAAATTAAATTTTAAAAACACACAATGATGTCAAATTTAAAAAAGCTCCATTTAGGAGCGTAGGTCGCAGAAGTAATTTCTGCGTTTTTAGGGTTTGGGGCGATAGCCTCAACAAGCAAAGCGGGCAATTTCAAGGAAGTTAAAAATTGCCCGTTTTCTGCAAATGTAT
Source organism: uncultured Ruminococcus sp. (assembly GCA_902783995.1). The sequence continues at coordinate 421 of CACZTG010000109.1, forward strand.
ATACGTTTGCATTGCTTGCTAAGATTGATTATACCCATTTTCGCCCTTTTTCAAAATTCATATATAAAAAACAAGAGATAGGCTCCGTGTGTCCTATCTCCTGAATTGGTATTATGTATCATTCATCTTTACCGTTTTTTGCATCTTCAATCAGATTTGTTACAACCGAATTTAATGTAGCTGCATTTTGGGATGTGATTACCGATTCGCCTGTTTCGGCTTCCAGTACTTTTCTCGCAATGCTCACAACATTGCCTCCGCGCTTTGCAACCTTTTTACTTTTGCTAAGGCCTTTCGGTTCTTCCTTTTTTGAAATATCCTTTGTAGATGTTTCTGATTATTAAATTATCAAATGCATTTTACATTAATTTCTTTCTGTTAAAAATCGAACGACTTCTTGTAAATCATTGCTGAAAATTCCTATATTTTCAAATCCAATCACACCTTCTTTGATTAAAGAAACCAAATCAAACGGAAGATTTTGTTTTCTCGTTTCAATCAATACTCCGCAATGTTTTTTATCTGCTTTAATACGTTTTTCTAATTGCCAGAACTTCTCTGACGGATTCCCCACACCTTCAAGAATTTTTATATATTCTACGTTAAGTTTTTCTATATAAGATTCTTGCCAGTCGCCAATATTTTTCTGAAACAGTTTCCAGTCTCGTTTTGAAATATCCATAAATTTCACCACTCTATATTTTCATTAACAAAATTGTCAAACTGCCATTCGGGACCGTTGTATAAAAGGTCATACACCAAACCCTGCAATTGTCCCTTAGTCAGTTTGTTTATGTATGCAGCAATTTTACGATCAAGTTCTTCTTGCATCTGTTCTTGTTCTTCTTCATAAGCAATAACTTGATTATAATAATCTTCTGCTTCTTTGGGAAATGAGGCAAAATACAGTGCAATCATATGTTTACAGATAATCCGCTTTCCGTCAGCGTGCGGACAATTACAATGTGATTTGCGCGGATGTTCAATATCTATATTAACCGTATATGTTTGTCCGTTGCCTGTAACTCTGCCTTCAATTTCAGTTGCACTGTTACTTGTTTTGTAATAAACTCGGTTTTCCTTATAGTACTCATATCCGCGCCATAAAGATTTACCGCTTGCTAAAGATATTAAACTCATTTTTTCACCCTTTTCTTGAAGTCAAGTATTTTAGTCATTTACCATTTTTTTAATTTAAAACAACTCTGTTTTTCCGAGAAGGAAATCAATAAGATTAACGTGAAAAATTCCGTCATTATCATAATACGAATGCGGTATATCCTGACGTATTACAACTTTTTTGAAGAAATCCTTTGTCAAAAGAAGCGATTGCAATTCAGCATTGCTTTTTTCCTCGCTATCCATCCTTAACGCAGACTGAATATATATTCTTCTGTCAGCATCGTTCACAATAAAATCTATTTCCTTTTGAACATTTCGGTTCGCAGACCTGTCCGCAATGACACCGACATCAACAGACAAACCGCGCGTAATTAATTCATTATATATGATATTCTCCATAATATGTCCCGGATCAAACTGACGGTAATTCAGTCTTGCGTTTCTCAATCCGATATCGGTGTAGTAATATTTGTTCGGATATTTAAAATATGTCTTCCTCTTAATGTCATATCTGCGTGCTTCATCTATTAAAAAAGAATCAATGATATGTTTGATATACGATGACACAAGTGCAGAATTTACCTTTTCATTTTTTATACTTGTAAGTGCATTTGCAATATTGGTCGGATTTGTAAGAGAACTTATTTGCGAAGCAACAAAGTTAAGAATATCGCTCAGAATATCCTCACGTTCAATTTTATTTCGTTCAACAATATCTTTTATATAAAGCTCCTCAAACAAACCTGACAGGTAATTCTTCTTTTCACGGTCATCTGAAAAAGAAACAATTTTTGGCAAACCGCCGTAAAGCATATAGTCATCAAGCGCACGTCTGTCATCTCCGCCCACTGCAGAGTAATATTCACTAAACGACAGAGGAAATACATGAATTTGCGTCGCTCTGCCGCGAAATTCCGTCGCAATATCTTTTGACAAGCCTTTTGAGTTACTACCCGTCACATAAACGTCAAGATTTTCATAAGCTTTCAGCTCGTTAAGCATATCATAAATTGTAACCTCTATGCCTCCGTTATCTTTATCAATGACCTTTACGGTAAACTGTACTTCATCGATGAAGAGAAAATATTTTTTACTTTTATCTGCTTGAATAACAGACTCAACATACTCGCAAAGGGTAATCGGATTTCTGTATTTATAATTTTTTCTCTGATCAAGCTCGATTTTAATTATCTGATCTTCGGCAACGCCCTGCTCTTTAAGGTAATCATCAAATAAATTAAAGAGCAAAACAGATTTCCCGCATCTGCGTATTCCCGTAATAACTTTCACTTCACCGTTCCACATTGACGATACAATACGATTCAAGTATAAATCTCTTTTTATCACATTTACACCTCGTGCTTTCGTCGTTCCCGACGCTACTTTTCGATATTATAACATATAATTATAAAAAAATCAATACTTTTAAATGAATTAAAAATCTTATATTCGATTTACATTCTTATTTTGGTAAAAGGTTCCGCTTTGGGTGACGGGATTGACTGTATGATTCGCAAAAGCTGCTCGGTTGTCGCGACATCTGTTTTGTACCTTTTTCCGTCCGAGGATCTCATTTTCAGTTGTACGATTTCTTCGTACAACTGACTTCCTTGGAGCCTTAAGGCGTAAATAAACCCCCGGTTATACCGGGGGAGATAAAAAAGCTTTAGCAAAAGTAAAACCTCTATGATATAATA
>CACZTG010000110.1 GCA_902783995.1 uncultured Ruminococcus sp.
GTCAGCTGTTTTCTGAACTTATAATCTCTTCTCGAAATTACATACGCATATGTAGAACATATCCAGAGACCTAAAATCGTACCTACAACAGTCGTAAAAATTGTTGTGAGATACGAGTTTACAAGCACGCTTGCGTCACTTACAATCATCTTATATGCGCTTAATGTAAATTCCTTCGGAATAATTCTGTAACCGTTTGCCAAAATATCCTCCTGCGTCTGGAACGATGAACCAAGCACAATAAGGAACGCAAACAGGCACACTATGCTGATGACCGTCAGAATTAAGTGAATACATATATGCATAATTTTCTCCGATGTACTGCGGCGAATTGCATTTTGATTTTTTTGTGAATTTTTACTCATAATCATAAATACCCTTTCCAAATCGTCAAATTCCGATCAGGCAAAAGATGTCCGGTACTATACCAACATAAATTTGCCTTTAAAAACTGTGCGGTGCCCGGTATCCTTCTGCCTAAAACAACGAGCTTTCACTATCAATCTTCTTGATAACATAGTTTGTTGTAATTACCAGCAGAAAACCGAATACCGACTGATAGAAAGTTGCCGCAGACGACATACCTATATCACCGAGGCTCATCATTGACCTGTAAACGAACGTATCAACAACGTCTGTAGTGGAATACAGAAGCGATGAATTCATCGGAACATTATAAAACAGACCGAAATCACTGTTCAGAATTTTTCCGATTTGCAGCAGCACCATCATTATTATGACGTTTTTAATAAGCGGTAAAGATATATAAAATATTTCTTTCGGCTTAGTGATACCGTCAATCTTTGCGGCTTCATAATATTCGGGATTTATTCCCATAAGTGCCGCATAATAAATTACAGCGCCGTGTCCCATGGTTTTCCAGATATTAACAATCACAATAATAAAAGGCCAATATTTTGGGTCGTTATACCAGAGAATAGGCTCTTTTCCGAGCATAATCAAAAACCGGTTTATTATGCCGTAATCCATATCAAGAAATGTACGTATAACAAAAGCACCGACTACCCACGATATAAAGTAAGGCAAAAATATTATCGTCTGATATACCTTTACCCATCTGCGCGTAAGCTCACTCAGCATAAGAGCGAGCAGTACGGCAACAATTACGCCCAATATGATAAACGACAGATTATAAAATATTGTGTTTCTTGTCGCAACCAAAACGTCTCTGCTTTTATATAAATACTTAAAGTTCCGGAGTCCTGCCCAATCACTCTTAAAAAATCCAAGGTCAACACGGTAGTTTTTAAACGGCAAAACCAAGCCAAACAGCGGAACATAATTAAACAGCAGCACATACAAGATTCCGGGTAAGGCAAGCAGAGTCAATTCCAGACTGCTTTTTAAAATGACTGTCTTTGATTTTTTCTGCTTTATTGTCTGATTGGTCGTTGTATTACTTTTCAAAAAATTTCACTCCTAATTTTCAGCCCTGTGTTTTCTTCCATTCTCTGTACTGCTTTCTTGCTTCTTCAATAACAGTATTCGCACCCGCTTCAATTAAGCGTTTTTCCATTTTTGCAACAAACTCGTCAAAGTTATCCATGGAGCCTGTGACGAAAATCGGCTTTGATTCGTTATATATTGCCGACAGCTGCGCGATTTCCGTTTTAAGATTGTCCTGACGAATCCAGAAGCCGAGTAACGGCGACTTCGGCGCAACTTCGTTTCTCTCTTTCATTTCCATAAGGCTCTCTTTTGAGTTCCATGGAGAATCCCACTGATCCCAAAGAGGACCGAGCCAGTTATGCCAGATTGCCCATTTAAGCTCATTTCCGGCATTAGGAACAACGGACATTTCGTCTGTGCCCTCACCCGAGGCAATGGTGTAATCCTCGCCTTCAATACCGTATGCAAGCAGATTTGAAAGCTTCGGGTCTTCCCAGATAAGGTTAATAACCTGTATTGCCTTTTCGGGATGTTTACTTGTTCTGCTTATAGCGGTCATAACCTTCCTTACGCTGTTTGTTGTTATGTAATTATAGCCGAGCAGAGTTTCCGCGCAGGGGAAGCCGTAATAGTCAGTGGATTTTGAACCATCGGTATAAACTCCCGTACCGCCGATTACGGCATATTTACCCATTCTTGTTTCTGTAAGAATATCTGTCTTTGAAGCAGCGTCTTTTTCTATATAACCTTTATCATAGTAATCTTTGACAACTCTGTACTGCTTAAGCCAGCTTTCGTCACGGGTTATAAGAATAAAGTCGTCAGCTTCTTTATCGAATTTAATACAGTCGATTGACGTATCGTAATATCTGTCGCTTATCTCGTCGTCTGCCGTTCCGCTCGCAGAAGCGAAAAGCGGTGTAACACCAGGCTCATTTTCCTTTATAAGCTTAAGATAAGGCTCTAAGTCCTCAATCCTCTTCATGCTCTTATAGTCGATATCATATTTATCTATCAAATCTTTTCTGAATGTAAACATTTTCGGTACAGCATAAGGAGCCTGACCGGGAATTGCATAAATATTGCCGTCAACCGTCGCGCCTTCCCACGCAAAATCATCAACCTTGCTCTTTATTGCGGGACCGTATTTGTCAAGCAAATCGTTAAGCGGCAGAAATGCTCCTCTTGTTACATTTACATCAAATCTGTTCGTTGTTGAGTTGGTAAGACAAATATCAAATTCTTCTCCCGATGAAATTATAAGATTGATTTTATCTTCCCATGCGGCAGTGTCAAAAAATCTGAATTTAAGATTAACACCGAGCTTTTCGTTGAAAATTTTGTTTGCTTCTCTTTCAACATTATCCTGATGCGATAAATCGTTGGTGGGCTTCGGCATATACCATGTTATGGTTTCCATTTCCTCAGCTTTTTTACCGCAGCCGCCCGCTATACCCATAAGCATTGCAGCCATAATAACAAGGGCACCAATCTTTTTTAATTTTTTCATTTTTATTTCCTCCTAAATTTTTTTATATTATTGATTCTTATCACGCGGGATAAGCAAAACAATCTTGGTGTAACAATTTTTTCGCGAATATACTGCTAATTTACCTTCAGGCTCGTATGATAGTTTAAGCCTGTTATTTAAATTGGCAAGTCCTATCTTGCGTTTTGAGAAAGGCTCGTTTATACTCAGCTTTTCATTCATTTCACGCAGTTGCTTCTCATCTATTCCTCTGCCGTTATCCGTTATTGAAATTTCTATATTATCATCGTCCGTAATCCGGGCTTTTATAACAATTATAAGCCGCCTTTTGAAATCTCCTATTCCGTGGTTAAATACATTTTCCAAAACAGGCTGAAAAACCATTCTTATTATCTTTTCGTCAATAACATCATCCGGAATATCGAATCTGACATCAAAAACATCACCGAATCGCTGCCGCGAAACATACAAATACTTTTTTGCTATTTCAACCTCTTCCCTTATAGTTGCCTTTAAATGGTCATGCAAATTATACCTAAAAATATCGGCAATACTTACGGAAATATTCTCGATTTCAGGAACCTCGTAAACAACCGCGATATTCCTTATAAGCTCAAGCACATTGTATAGAAAGTGCGGATTTACCTGATTTTGCATAGCGTAAATAAGCGCTTCTTTTTTTGCAATTTCAATATCGTAAAGTATTTGCTGTTTATTTACCAAATCCCTTGCCAAATCACGGTTTCTGTCAAGCACATCGTTTATGTTGTACGCAAAAAGCTCTATGTCTCTGTTGCCTTTAATATCAAGCTTATCTATTTTTTCAACCATATTCCAGCCGCTTAAATATTTCATTATGCTTTTAAGCGGTCTCGATATCCTTTTTGAAAGCATAGTTTGCCAGACAAAACCGAATATCATAATAATTAAAAGCTCACAAAGAAAAATATTACGGAACTTGTAAATGAGATTTCCTTCCGTGCCGAGATAAACGTTTCCTTCAACCTTCCATCCCGCTGTGTTGTTTAAACTGCCGTTCAAACTCAATTTTTCACCTATTTTATATTTATCGGCATTTGTGACAAGACTAATTGATTTGTAATCGGATTTAAGCTCAAGCTCAACCATATTATCGTAATCGCTGTATTGGAAAAAGTTTCTTGTATCCACCTTGGCACAGACAATCAAGGTGCCGAGCGGACTGCTTATATATCTGTCATAATCAAATGCTTTAATCTGAGAAAAACCGCAAAGATATTTGTAGCTGTGCGAAAACGATTGTATATCAAAAAAATCATAATCACTCACTATGCCGCTATCTTTTCGCGCGGCATATTCATTATATACCGTTTCTATTTTGCGAAGCTCATCCAGTGAAGCGGTTGTTGTCAGATTATAAGTTTTTCCTGACGTATCAACCAGCACAACATAAATAACATCGACATTCACCATCTGAATGTTATAAACATCACGCATAAGCTCTGCAAATATATCCTGCGATTTTTCCCCGCTTTTCATAAAAGACGTAAGCTTATCGTCCGAAATCAGACTTGAACTGATTTTATCAATAACCTCCAATTTGTTTTCAAGACAAATACTGACATTTGAGATAACGCTTTCTTTTATCTCTTTATTTTTCATATTGTTAAGCCTTGAAATATACAAAAGGCACAAAACCTGTGTTATGCTGAATATTATAACAAAAGTAAGAATCCAGATATTAAGCTCTGCTCTTATTCCGAATTTTTTAACCCCGGCAGGCTTCTTTTGCTTGGCTTTATTAAACAACTTCATCACTTACTCTCATTCTTTGATGCTTTTCTTGCTGCCTCCCGGTGCTTCTCCCCAATACTGAATATATTTTTTCTTAAAATAAGAATAATTGCTGAAGCCCACACTTATTGCAGCATCATAGACGCTTATATTCTTTTCTTTAATAAGCGCCCGCGCTTTTTCAAGCCTTATACTCATAAGATACTGCGAATATGTTTTACCGAAATACTTGTTAAAAAGCATACAAAGGTAATTTGGATTGTAAAAGAACATATCGGCAATTTTTTTCAACAAAAGTCTCTCGTTATAATGAGTATTTATATATTCTATCAGCCTTAAAAAGTTTACATTGTCTATTGCCCTTGTATCAGGTTCAGCGGCTTTTTTACCGGTATTGAAATGCTCACGCAGATTTATCAGAACCTTTTCGGCGTTGCTCCTTTCAATGGGCTTTAAACAATAATCAAACACCTTACGCTTTATCGCGTCGCGCATATAATCGTAATCGTCATAACCCGAAACTATTATAAAGCACGGTTCCTTGCCTGCGGCTTTAACCTTATCAATCAGCTCAAACCCCGTTATACTTGGCATTTTAATATCGACAAATACAACGTCAACATCGTTATTTACTATATATTCAATAGCCTCTTGAGGTTTTGTTGTTGAGAGGGCAACCTCAAAATTATATTTTTCAAAATCAAAGGTTTTTTCAAAGCCTTTTAAAACCCAAAACTCATCATCAACGATTACAACCTTTTTCTTAACCATACCCTTCCCCCTTGATTTACTTTTTCAGTTACTCTTATCTGTCGAGAACAAACAAAATTCTTTCGTTTGCCGAGTGGGTATAAATTACAATGCGTGAATAATCGCTGCTGCTTGTCGTATAAGGCACCAAATCCTTTTCATTGCCCATCAAAAACTTAAGCTTGCCGTTTACGTTTTCATACTTTACAACCTTGAATCTTGATAATTTCTGATTTTCAAGGTCAGATATCGCAAGCACGGCTCCCTCGCCAAGGGCGGACAAGTCTTTGTTCGTTATCTGCATATAATCTCCGAGAATACGATATACATTTGCAACTACTGCCCTTGCCGCGCTGAAATATGACCCTGAAAAAGTCATACCGTTCATTATTTCTTCTTTGCTGTAATCATATATCAGAAGCATTTTGGTTATTTCATCCGATTTGTTTTTATCTATTCTTACTATGTCTCCGACTTCAATTTTATA
>CACZTG010000111.1 GCA_902783995.1 uncultured Ruminococcus sp.
TACTATGAGTGGTTTAGAGGCGTTGATACAGCTACTCTGACCGTAAAGCAACTGGATTCATCTCTCGAAAACAGCGAATATCAATGCAAGGTAACAGATGCGTACGACAATTCGGTAACCTCCGATGCCGCTGTACTTGCCGTTACTGAATAATCGGACCTGCGAAAGGAGAATACCACCATGGGACTGTTTAAAAAAGAAAAGTGCTGTCTGTGCGGCGGAAAAACCGGAATGCTTGATAAAAAATGCCTGAGCGGAAAAGTATGCAAGGATTGTGTGAAAAAAATGTCCCCCTGGTTCAGCGATTACAAAAATTCCCTGGCAGGTGCTTTGGACGCGCAGCGGATGGGCAGGGAAATCGATGCGGGACTTGTTAAAATTTATAATTTCTCAAAGATTTTCGGTGAATTCGGCGTGATTCTGATTGACGAAAAGGAAAAGAAATTTGTGGCTTTTCCGGATACAAGCAACGGCCTTTTCGGTAATCAGAGAAAAGTCAGTTCCATTGATGATGTAATTGATTTGGGACCGGACATTATCAGATTTGAGCAGGTGGAGGATTTCGAGATAGATATTACCGAAACTTCCCGTGAAGAAAAGCAGACGGTGAACGGACAGCAGGTTAGCTATAACCCTCCGCACATCCTTTATATGGAAACCTTTACGCTCAGAATGAAGATAAACCATCCGTATGTAAAGTCCGTTTATATCCAGTTAAATGACGGCGCTGTTCAGATACATAATCTGGGAAGGCGCCTCTGGACCGACCCCGGCCGTAAGCTTGCGGCGCATCTTCTTGATCTTCCGGGGCTTGTTAAGGAAAACAACGAGGCGGTATATGACAACAATTCGCTTCTTGATATCTTCCTTCGCAACAAGTATGAAATGCCTGATTATTCCTATGGTTTCAAGTGCACGGCCGAAAACTGGAATGAAATCAGAAAATATCATTATTATCTCGCAATGGCAAGAGAAATACAAAGTATTATTACGGGAAAAACAGAGTAAAAACAGGTGTTTGCCATTTTCTGAAATAAGAAAAAGCGCAGGAGCATTTGCCGTTTTCCGGCAAATGCTCCTGTATTTATTATGGTAAAATTCATCTCGCCACAGCCCGTTTAATGTCATCTATTCCCTGTTTTTTATACTTACGTTTACAAAACAGTAATTATCGTTCCACCTGTCCCCGGAAAAGCCTCCCGCCCAAATGCACTCCTCTTTATAGAAGCTTGAGGGACCTACAAAAAAGCTCTCCCCCTCCGCAAGATGAAGCGGTCCCTGCATATTGCGGAGATTATTTATAAGCGTAAGCTCAATTTCATTTTCACCTGTATTAAGAAGCTCCGAAATGTCGGCGCGGTACGGCTCCCACATAAATGTCGGAAGCTCTTTTCCGTTGACCTTTGCTTTTACGGCATTTATACCTGTCTTTTCAAAATCAAGCAATTTTTCCGTACAGTCAAAATAAAAATTCTTTTTTACGGTTATTTCACCCGCAAAAAACGGAAACCCCTGTCTTTCGATGTTTTCAAGCGTAATTTCCCTTTTCGGCTCCGATATTACAAAACCGCCCTCATATCTTTCGGCATTTTTATCAAGCTCAGAGAATTTACCTTCCGTTTTGACCGCAAAATCGCCTATGAGATATATCTGCTCGATTTCTTTGTCAAAGGTCAGCTTATTTTTTTCCGATTCAAAAACAAGGCTCTTTTTTATATTCTCATATACTTCGGGTGATTGCGCAAAATCCGTTTCAAGCGTAATTGTATTTTTCCCTTTTTTTATAAGCTTTGCAATATTGATTTTGCGAAAGGCTTTGTCCGCGAAACAGCCGCAGTCGGTTTTATCCGCTGCTGTGCCATTTATTTTTATATCAAATATTTCGGGTGTTTCTATGCTGAGATAAAGCCTTTCCGGCAGATATTCCGCTTCAAAGCTGTAATCACAGCGGATTTTTACGGGCTTCATAAGGTCCAGCGCACGGTATGTCGCGTTAAGCACATAACCGTTTTTTTCGATAAGCTCGCCGTCAAAATAATAATCGCAGTAATCAAGAGTTATTATGTTGTCACTGCATTTCACAATTTCCCACTCTCCGTCAAGCGGAACAGGAATAAATTTTTTTGCCGCGGTTAAAGCTTCTTTTCTTTCCGCTCCGTCGTCAATAACAACAAGCGATTCGTATTTTCCGAATGTATAGTGTCCGTCAAAATCCGAAAGCTCTCCCGTTGCCGGATTCATAATCTTTGCGCCTTTTTTAATAAAAGCGTCATAGGTTTTTTCGGTACTGTTTACAAAATAGTAAAAATCAAAATCATCATAATGACGTTTGCAATACGTAATATCGGGCACATTTATAATGTCATCCGCTTCAAGCTCGTCTGCCGTGGCAATTTTGCCGCCGTTTGCCTTAAACTCCGCCAGAAGTTTTTCGGTGTTTTCAAAAAGAACCTCATAGCTTGGTAAAATAACCGTCGAGTATTTTTTCTTGCCGATAACAAGATATTTCCCTTCAACTCTGCCGTGGCGCTCCATTAATATTTCATCGCCCAAATGAAAGTTTATATGCTTTCTTTCAAGCTGCACGGTAAGCCCGATAAAGTCATCGCTAAGCTTTTCAATCGCTTCAAGTCCGCTGCCCTTTTTGTTTTTGCCCGCGTGTTCCGGGTCAATTCCTTCAAAAAGCGACCATGCCGAAGCCTGCGGGTGAATCAGCAAAATTCCGACTTCATCATCTCCGCCGCTTAAAAACATTCCGATTCGGCTCATAGCTTCATTAAACGTATGACTTTCCTTCCACCACGGCTGCTGAATATACATAGCGGGCGGATAATCACGCTTGCGCAGTCCCCTGTTTGAATAGCCTTCAAGATGCTGACAAAGAAGATTTACGCCGCGTACCATCTGATATTCATATATCCATTTCAGCTCGTCCTGTCCTATATTATGGCCGCACATGGCAAAGGTTTCGGAAAGCACCTGTTTTTTGCCGAGCTGCCTTGCCGCAGAGCCGACCTGATATGGAGTAAGGCTTCTGTTATTATGACGGCCGAGCCAGTCCATGCCCGGAATATGAAAATATTCGTAATGCGGCATGCACGCGCCGTTTGAAGCAAGCTGAGACTGCAAGGTTTCCTCACATACAAGATGTCCCGTAAACTTATATCCGTGCTCCTCACACCAATCATAAATTTGCTTCATATAATTTTCGGAAAAAAGCTCCGTAACCATCTTCCAGAATTTTACTCTTGTTTTTTTATAATCCCCTTCATTCAGAAAAAGCTGCGGCAGCACATTTAACAGATTTTCGCCGTACCTTTTTTCATATTCTTCGGGAAGCGTAAAGCTCCAAGGGATGCCGTCACGTGAAATCTGCGGCTCATCGGTAAAAAAGCCCTCTATTCTGTTTTTAAACCTATCATAATAGGGCTGATAAATGTTTTCTGTAAACGCTTTTATAACCTTTTTACTTAATGTATCCACATAAAACGGGTTTACCTCATAATAAAAATGATACCCTCCCACATTAGCGACTGTTCTGTCGGTATTTTTCTCGCCTTTTTCAAAGCGCAGGTATTTCTGCTGATATTCAATACCCATACCGTTTACAATTCCGCCGCCAAAACCGCTGGGCCAGCCGTTTTCATCGTATGCCCACGGCTTCATTCCGTTTTCTTCGCATTTTTCTACGCTCACAAGGACGTTTTCAAACCATTCCTCACCCATATATTCCGTTTGAAGCCCACCTCTCGCGTGCATAAAAAAGCCGCCCATACCCTGCGCGTCCATTTCATCAATCTGCCGCGCGGTTTCCTTTGTATCAAGCTTTTCATTCCACGACCAAAAAGGCACAGGTCTGTATTTTTTCGGCACGCTTTTAAAATCCATTTCTTTTTTCCCTTTCACTGTTATTTTGAATGTATATCAAGCTGATTGTAGGGTACTGAAATTCCGTTTTGCTCAAGCCCCGAAAGCACGCATCTTAAAGCGTCACGCCTTAACTGAAGCCTGTATTCGGGGCTGCATATAATGCGCAGACGGTAATTTACACTTGAAGCACCAAGCTCATCAACTCCGCAATACGAACACTTTTCCGTATGCTCAAGCTTTGAAATTGCCGACAAAATATCGTCTATCGCTTTTTCAGCGTCCGAAACACTGACCTCGTACGGCATAGGGACGATTATGTCAAGCTGCTTTGAAACTACCTCTACAAGCTCAATGTTTCTGTTTGATACGGAAACGATATTCATTGTTTTAAGGTCCTCGATTTTTGTGGTTTTAAGCCCTATAACAAGCACTTTACCCCATATATTGCCGTAAGAAACAACATCGCCGACATGAAAATAATCATGCGTTATTATATCAAAGCCCTTTATCATGTCCTTTAAAACGTCCTGAATGGCAAAACCGATAATAATACCCATGATTCCTATTCCGGCAAAAATAGACGTAACGTTTACACCGTTTACCTGTAAAAGAAGCAGCACGGTAATTGCCGTAAAGACATAACGCAAAACGCTTCTTGTCATTTTTATGTAAGATTTGCTTTTTTTTGAACGGAAAATACTGCCGCTGCTTTTCAAAAACAAAAACGAGATAACCTTATAAATAGCAAAGCATATAAATATTATCACAACCGAATTTATAAGGTCAATATGAGCTATTCCTTCGGTAACTTCCCCGGTAACTTCCTCAAGTTTTTCTGTATTCATTTTCAAAACTCCTAACCGTAAAGTTCACTGCCTTTATATTTATCAACAAGCGTTTTCGCGTTTACGTTATTCTGCTCAAGAAGCCATTTGAAAAGCTCAGGGTCGGAATACGCGTTTACCCATGAATTATGCTTGACATCTTCATATATTGTCAGCTTTGCTTTTCCTCCGGTATAGTTTACTCTGTCAACCATTTTTTTGCTTTCCTCAACCAAAACAGCGCTGTCAAGAGCGCCGTGAAATGCCCATACCGGAACATTTACGAGCCTTCCCGAATTCCAATACATACCTCCGCCGCAAACGGGAGCGATTGCCGCAAAATATTCCGGCAGGCTCATTGCGAGCTGCCATATGCCGTAGCCTCCCATGCTTGCGCCCATACCGTAAATTCGTGTTTCATCGGCATATGGCAGATTTGCCGCTTTTTTTAAAAGCTCCTCAACCATTTCAAACATATCAAACCATGTGTTTGTGCTGCAAAGAGGGGCAAACACAACAAAGGGGAAATCCTGATACTTTTCTGTTATTTCAAAAAAGGGGTTTGTTTTAAGCACTTCAATATCCTCACCTCTTCCGCCTGCGCCGTGCATAAAAAAAATAAGGGGATATTTTTTATCCTCGGAAAATCCGTCCGGAAAACGGATTGTATATTTTTTGTCTTTAAAAGTGTAGTCTTTAAATTCCATATCTGCGCCAACCCTTTCATAAATATTGCTTTTCTTTTCCAATTATACATCTTATCGAGAAAAAAGTCAATATATAAAAAACCAAAAAATATGTGTCAAAAAAAATACATTTTCATATAATATAGTGTGGTTATAAAACCACGTCAACATAAAAAAGGAGGCAAACATATATGTATAACAATTTTGACAATTGCGGCTGCGGATGCGATAACGGATTCGGCGGTCCCGTAATGGGTGCCGTGTCGGGCCCTATGGGCGGTCCCGGTTCTCCCCTTATAGACCAGCTTTGCAATAACATAGGCAGAGTAGTTACAATTTTTACTGCCAGCGGCGGTGTGTCGGGCAGCGGATTTACAGGGCTTCTTGTATGGGCAAACAACAACGCTGTAAAGCTTGTTACAAATCTCCCGTCGGCTCCCGCCAATCCTCTCGGCGACTGCGGCTGCAACAACGGTCTTTTCTGGAATTCAAATTATTGCGGCAACAGCACAAACGGTTCTTCCGTTATCATTCCTACCTGCCAGATTGTTTCTTTTGTATTCACGGAAATTTAAAAAACGATTAAACGCAGCAAGGTGCGGAGGTCTTCCGCACCTTGATTTTTTGATAATAATGTATA
>CACZTG010000112.1 GCA_902783995.1 uncultured Ruminococcus sp.
AGCGGGAAACGCTTATACACTTATTTTAAACAGCCCCACTATAAGTACAATACTTGAACCGAACGAAACTTACACGGTAACGGTACCCGCAACTCTTGCAAATATTTTTGGCGATGAGCTTGGAACAGCATACACATATACATTCACAACAGGCAGTTTGCCGAAGCTTATGGATATAGCTTCCGTAAAGATTGACGGAAATGCAAACGCAGCATTTTCAAATATAAGTGCAGGTTCTGCAGTTAATGTTGCAGTTAACTATGCAAACAGCACAAATGCCGCAATAAACGGTACGGCAATTGTTGTATTCTACGGCGATGGCAGGGTAATAAGAGCTCTTACAAACGACCTGACAGTTGCTGCGGGCGAATACGGAACGGATAATTCGACATTTGAATTTACGGTTCCGTCAGATCTTGATATGGCAAATGTTGACAAAGTGAGCGTTCTTCTTTGGGACGGATTTACGGATATTACGCCGTACTGTCCGGAAGTAAGCTTTGAAAGAGCACAGAATTAATAAAATATTATATTTATATTTGAATTAAGCGGCATAAATAAGTGCGTCCGGAGTGCCGGACGCACACACCGCTTGTTTTTCTGTATATTTCTGCGAAAGGATATTGGTTGTAAATGAAAAAGAGAATTTTAGCAATTATATGTGCGGCGGCTGTAAGTGTTTTAAATATTTTCGGAATGGTTGGTGCTTCCGCTGATGTGACGCAGAATTCGCCGCTTGTTGAGTGGGGGTATATAACAAGTGTAAAACCCGGCAATATTTTTACAAATTCCGATACCGTCGCTTTTACTCAGGAAATAAAAAACAAAACATCTCAGAGCATTGTTTCAAATTACAGTTGGGTAATAACAGATGAAGAAGGAAATAATGCCGGCTCGTTTTCCGGAACGGATAATCTTTCCGCAAATGAAAAAAAGGAGCGTAATATTACAGTAAATAACCCTGGAAAATACGGTATATACACAATTAATGTAACTGAAGAAAACTATGCGGTAAATGCTCCGGGAACTACATATACCGATACATATTCGGAAGAATTTTCTGTTTGTATTTCACTTAGCTCCGCTAATATTGACGAAGGCTTCGGTTTTAACCAGACCATTGTAAACGGCGGAAAATTCGGTCTTGATGATTATCAGACTTCAGTTAATCTGATGAAGAAAGCCGGCGCAAAATGGTACCGTGAAAGCGTTTTGTGGGACGGTGTTGAGCCTGAAGTTCACACAAAACCGGAAGAAGAATACGTTGACGGTAAATACATAAAGTTAGATCCTTATAAGGAAAAGCTCAGAAACATGAAAGACAGCGGAATCAAAACCGTTTGCGTACTTACCGGACGTAACAGCTTATATGATAATGACAACGCTCCGACATCACAGGAGGCTGTTGCGGCTTACGTAAATTTCTGTACTTATGTTGCTGAGGAGTTCAGCGGGCTTGTTGATTACTATGAAATATGGAATGAGTGGAACGTAACAAACTTCAATCCGTCAAGAGAGTCGCCCGAAGCTTACGCAAATCTTCTTAAAGCCGCATATACCGCAATAAAAAGGGTTGATTCCGATATTTGCGTTATCGGCTGTGACACTTCGGGTATACTTCCGAACTGGGTAGAGAATAACATAACTTCAAACTGGATGGAAAGAGTTTTTGCGGCTCTTGACGGCGGTACTTATATGGACGCTTTAAGCGTACACTGCTACGATTATACTACCTTGGGCGGTTTCCCGGAAACGCAGGTCATAGATAAGGTTGACGATCTCAAAACGCTAATGAGCGAATATAATATTGATGTGCCCGTATGGCTTACCGAAGTAGGTTTCAGTACATACGAAAATAACGATTCCTCTTATCACTTTTTTGTGGAAAGCTGTACAAGAGATGTTCAGCTTAATTCTCTGGTTATGTTAAGCGCCGTAAATAAGGCGAACGGTCTTTTTGACAAGGTAATTCAGTACTGCCTGTATGATAATGCAAATTTGCCGTCCGGTGAAGCCAACTGGGGTTTGCTTAATCGCTGGGATAGGGTTGAAGACAGCGAAAGGCCGGAAGCTAAGCTTTTACCGCACGGTGCGAAGCCTTCATATCTCGGAATTGCCGCAATGAATTATTTTATCGGCGGAAATACAGAGTTCAGAAGCGTTACAAAAGATGAAAATACAAGAAGCTATGTGTTTGAATTTTATAACAATAATCTTAACGATAATGTTTTCCTTGCAATAAACGGCGGTCCCGACAATACAGTAACAAAAGAGATACATGTGGGCTCAAAGAACATCAGTATATATGATAAATACGGTAATTTAAAGGGACAGATGAATTCTGATACAGGTAATTATGAGATACAGACATATTCGGAGCCTATATACATTGTAGGAAATTCCACAGAGTATGACGCAAATTATTCGGATATGAGCCTTCAGGCATCGGTTGACATTAACACGCAGACAGTTACAATAACGGGAGAAACTCAGGAGCCGAATGATATTGTATCTTTAATGGTTGTTACAAAGGGAACAGAGGTTACAGCCTATGACTCATCAAAAGTGCATTATCTTGCGCAGACTGTTTCGGACAGCGAAGGTGATTTCTCTGTACAGTTTAACGCAGATCCTTCAGAAGATACATACAGAATATATGCAAATACCGAAAAGAGACGCTCAAGAGTAGCTATGAATATGGTATTTGAATATACGGTGCCGAGAGTGACGGTTATAAATGATAATACACAGGTAACGGAAATGACAGGGCTGACGGCAGGCGATACGGCTACAGTCAGAATTGCGGGATTTGAGACCGAAGCCGCAAATTCTCCGAAAGTGGCAGTGGCGCAGTATGAAGGCACCAAGCTTAAAAATATCAAATGGGTAAGCGCCGCAGGTAAATTTATGTCACTCGGAAATGAGTTTACTGCGGACTTTACTGTCGGCGCAGGAACAGACAGGATAATGATAGTTTTCTGGAGTATGGACAGTGTGTCGCCCCTTACCGCGTCTTACGAAATAAAATAGCAGATACCGCAGGGAGGTTTTTCGCATGAAGTATTCTAAAAAAATTTTAGTATTAATAATGGCGGTTATTACGTTTATTTCAAGTGTAAATGTAATGTCTTTTGCTGCCGGGGCCGAGGAGGAAGAATATTATCCAAAGGTAACGCTCGGTTCAACTGTAAAGGAAGACGGATTGCGGATAATAACAAGCTTTACACCCGCTGTCAGAGGAAATCGTGAAGGACTTATGTCGGGCGAAAAAGCGGGAGGCGGCAATCCCGAATACATAAACGTTGACGTAGATGATAATTATATGTATGATGTGCCGAATTTTACGCCGGTTGAAGTTACAGTAGAGTACTTTGATGATGAAAACGGTAAATTCAACCTTACATATAATACACATAATCCCGAAGAAGGTAAATTTATCGCAAATAACGACAGGTACGGCGGCTCAACGCTTATAGTAAACCTTACGGGAACAAAAGAATGGCTTACTCATACATTTTATCTTGAGGACGCAAGGTTTGCGAATATGCTCAGCGCCGGGACGGATTTCAGGGTAGGTATATGGAGTCCATCAATGGGTTCTACAAACGGCGCTGTGGTTTTCGGTTCGATATCCGTAAGAAAAGTTCCGTTAAGAGATATTTTTAAGTATAACGGACTTTCCTCTGACAAAGTGGGTAATATTTTTTCAAATACTGATGAAATAAAGCTTTATAATAATTTAAAAGTAAAAACAGACGGTCCGGTTACTTCGGTAATCAAATCGGAAATATATGATTCGGACAATAATCTTATTTTTGAGAATGAGCAGAATGTGGAATTTGAACCAAGCGAAGAAAAAAAAGTTGAGATTTCGCTTGAAAATCCTAAAAAATTCGGAATATATACTGTAAAAACTACAGTAAACTCAAAAGATGTGGCAAGAGGTCTGGAATTTACTGACAACTATACTGATGAGTTTTCCGTATGTGATGTGGTTGCCGATGAGGACGGAAATCCGATGATAGGTTATTGTTCGCAGGTTTTCCATGGCAAAGGTTATCCTAGCGAAACTCCGGGTCTTATTATGCAAGCCGGGGGCAAGTGGATAAGAATTGATGGCGTTTCATGGAACGAGCTTGAAAGAAGCAAAGGCGTTTATACCTTCCCGCCGGAAGCAATGGAGTGGGCCTTGGAAATGAAAGAGCGCGGCATAAAAATTTCGGCTATTATAAAGGGCAGAGTTTCCTTCTATAATAACGGTAATAACCCGTCAACTCCCGAAGGAATCGCTGCTTTTGCAAAATATGCCGGATATTTGGCAGGCACATTTAAAGGTGTCATAGACCAGTTTGAAGTTTGGAACGAGTGGAATCTTCAGCACTTCAACCCGGCACTTGATCCCCCTGAGGTTTATGCAGAGGTATTAAAGGCTGTTTATACAGAGATTAAAAAGGCAAATCCTGATGCTACTGTTATAGGTCTTGATACCGCAGGTTTGCCGCATGAAAAGTACTCGCCGAGCGTATATGACTGGGTAAAGCGTGTATTTGCGGCGGGTGCGTACGATTATTTGGACGGAGTCAGCGGACACCATTATGACTATGGAAAAGAAGGTATCGATGAAGTAAAACTTATGGAATCGGTAAAGACGCTTAAAGATATTATGAGCGAATACGGTCCTCCAAAACCGATTTACATTTCAGAAATAGGTAGTTCTACCGCTCACGG
>CACZTG010000113.1 GCA_902783995.1 uncultured Ruminococcus sp.
AATTAGACAAAATATTAATTTTGTCTAATTAGCAGATTTTTTTATTATTGTTATTTAAGGGTTGACATTCCCTCTTAAATGTGTTATACTATTAATTGTAAATTCTTCGGGGCGGGGTTTGTTTCCCCACCGACGGTTAAACTGATGTTTTTGATGTTTTTATTTTTTGCAAACTTATAAATCCTATCTTTATACTGTTTTGTTATAATCTAAACCTCATTTCGTCAGTATATAGTCCGTGAACGGAAAGTTTTTTCCGCCGATTCGGTGAAATTCCGAAACCGACAGTTAAAGTCTGGATGAGAGAAGAATTTTTCGCATAAACCTTTTTGCATTTAAAAAACGTTTTTGATTTATGACGAAAAGTTTACCTTTTATTTCCCCGTAAAAGAATAATTTTACGGGCTTTTTTATTGCCCGAAATATGAAAGGAAGTTTAAAAAAATGAAAACAAAAAAAATTATTCTTATCGGTATCTTTGCGGCAATTTCAACGGTTCTTATGTTCTTTGAACTTTCATTGCCGGTTTTTCCGAGCTTTTTAAAGCTTGATTTAAGTACAGTTGTTGTCCTTATTTCGGGCTATGTCATCTCCCCCGTCGCCGGTATTTTTGTGGCGCTTGTAAAAGACCTTATTCATTTAATGTTTACTCATACCGGCGGTATCGGTGAGCTTGCCGATTTTATTGTTTCTGCCGTTATGGTTTTTACAGCCGCATATGCAAGGAAAAAAATTAATAATGATTATTCAACGGTTATCGGTATGCTTTTGGGCATTATTTTTGCCACAATAATAGCACTGCTTTCAAATTATTTTCTGCTTATCCCCTTTTACGAAAAAATTATGCCGCTTCAGGCTATTATAGAAATGTCTGCAAAAGCAATCCCTGCAATAAACAGTAAGTTTACGCTTATTATGTATGCTTTTTTGCCGTTTAATTTAATTAAATTTACGCTTGTAAGTGTATTTGCGTATTTTATATATATCAAAGCGCGAAAAACCCCTCTTTTTACCGAGGTTTAATCAGAATAAAATATCAGGCTGCAAACAAAATCGTATAAATTTTGTTTACAGCCTGTATGCTTTTAATTAACCGGCTTATAATTATATTTTATTAATATGTATATTGTAGATATTAGGCACGAAACCGATGCAATACCGTTAAACAGCGCGGTCGGATAATCTCGGACAATAAACGCGTATATGGTCCACAAAGTGACATTTACAAATATCATAAGCTTTATCGGAATAATTTTCTTGCAGTATCTTTGGCAAATGCTGTACTGAATTGAAGCAAAGACAGGAATATATCCTATAAGCCCTCTATTGTTTGTAATTATTCCCAATGTTAAAATAATTATAACAAATATATACATACTTTTTTTATCATATTTGTCTTTTACAACAAAATAATTTCTTACCGCGCATATAAAAAGACTTGCCATACCCGAATATGCTTTAAAAAAGATGTACGCAACCGACAAAATTAAACATTCCATAATTTGAAGTATGTATATACTCTTTTTGTCTTTTATGATGCTGCTTGTTATTAAACATAAAGCCGCGACACAAGAAATTATATTTCCGATTAAAATATTGCTTTGCATTTTGTACCCTCATTTTAAAACGGACTGTGATTAACCGCAGCCCGTTCAATGTATATTTATTCACATATCGGTTTTGATTTGCCGAGAATAACATCTTTTGTTATGATGCATTTTTTAATTTTTTTGTTTGACGGTATATCAAACATAACGTCCTGCATAATATTCTCAAGAATTGCCCGCAGCCCTCTTGCTCCTGTGTTTTTTTCAACAGCTTGTTTTGCGACTTCATTTAAAGCTTCATCATCAAATGTAAGCTCAACATCGTCCATACTTAAAAGCTTTTTAAATTGCTTTGTTATAGCATTTTTAGGCTCTTTAAGAATTTTAACAAGGCTTTCGGTATCAAGCGGTTCAAGGCATGCAAAAATAGGTATTCTGCCGATAAACTCGGGGATTATACCATATTTTACAAGGTCCTGCGGTATAACCTCCGCAAGCCTTCTCGCGCTGTCCTTCTGGCTCTTTCCATATACCTCACCGCCAAATCCCATTGAGTTGCCGTCGCTGCGCTGTTCAATAATTTTTTCAAGACCGTCAAACGCGCCGCCGCAAATAAAGAGAATATTTGTGGTGTCAATTTTAATAAATTCCTGCTGCGGATGTTTTCTTCCGCCCTGCGGAGGTACAGAAGCTATTGTTCCCTCAAGAATTTTTAAAAGAGACTGCTGCACGCCTTCGCCGCTGACATCTCTTGTAATAGACATATTTTCGCCTTTTTTCGCGATTTTATCTATTTCATCAATATAAATAATACCTCTTTCGGCACGTTTTACATCATAATCCGCAGCCTGAATTAATCGGAGAAGTATATTTTCAACGTCTTCCCCTACATAGCCTGCTTCTGTAAGAGATGTTGCGTCCGATATGGAAAAAGGAACATTTAATATTTTCGCAAGTGTCTGAGCAAGCAATGTTTTTCCGGACCCGGTCGGGCCAAGAAAAAGTATGTTGCTTTTCTGCAGCTCTACATCATCATCGGGATTCTTTTTTCTTCCCTTCTTTTCAAGCGTGAGTATGCGTTTATAATGATTATAAACCGCAACGCAAATAGCCTTTTTTGCCCTGTCCTGCCCTATCACATAACCGTCAAGCTGTTCTTTCATTTCAGCGGGTGTAGGCAGATGCTCTGCTAAGTCATCAGCTTCAAAATCACCTTTTTGCATATTTCCGTCAAGTATGGATGAGCAAATATCTATACACTCATTGCATATATATACATTAGGTCCTTCAATAAGCTGTTCGACTTCATCGCTTGTTCTTCCGCAGAAAGAACATTTGCATAACTTTGGCTCTTTTGCCATAAAATCACCCTCTCGTGAATAATAAAGCTGATTTGAGCTAAACTGTGTGCAGAGTAAAGTTTCTTGCGAACAGTTTAGCTCAATATTAAAAACTATCTTTTTTCGATAACCTTATCAATAAGACCGTAATCAAAGGCTTCCTGAGCGGTCATATAATTATCTCTTTCGGTATCCTTTTCAATAATTTCGAGCGGTTTTCCTGTATTTTTCGCCAAAACACTGTTAAGCGTCTGTTTCATTTTAAGTATATTTTCGGTGTAAATTTTAATATCTGTTGCCTGACCCTGAGTGCCGCCGAGAGGTTGGTGTATCATAATTTCACTGTGCGGAAGCGAAATTCTTTTTCCTTTTGCTCCGGATGATAAAAGGAATGCACCCATACTTGCCGCAAGCCCTATGCATATTGTTGATACATCACATTTAATATAATTCATTGTATCGTAAATTGCGAGTCCGGCTGTAACACTGCCGCCGGGGCTGTTGATATAAAAATTAATATCCTTATCGGGGTCCTGGCTTTCAAGAAACAAAAGCTGCGCAACAATAGCTGCCGCCGACTCATCATTTACTTCACCGTTTAAAAAAACGATTCTGTCAACCAAAAGCCTTGAGTATATATCATAGCTTCTTTCACCGCGGCTTGTCTGTTCGACAACATACGGTGTGGGAATATAATTTTTCATATTATTAAAACTCCTTTCAATATATGTAAAATAAGCAGTTTTATTTTATTGTTACCTTTTCTTTAAGTAAATCAAAGGCTTTACGGCTTAAAATATCTTCCTTTAAGCCATCAGTGCCGCCCTGACCGATAAGCTCTTTAATCTTTTCTTTTTCCATTTTGTACTGCTCTGCCATTTTTTCTATTTCAGCATCAATATCACTTTCTGTTGCCTCAATTTTTTCATCTTTCGCAACCTGTTCAAGTATAAGACGCGATTTTACGCGATTTAAAGCGTTGTCCTTCATACTGTCACGATATTGCTGAACCGTCATACCCATATATGAAAAATACTGTTCGAGCGTAATGTTCGGCATCTGGCTCTTAATGTTATATTCCATTTCCTGAAGGTTTGCGTCAATTTCATTCTGAACCATAGCGTCAGGAACATCTATTTC
>CACZTG010000114.1 GCA_902783995.1 uncultured Ruminococcus sp.
CGATTTGCCGCAGCTTAACGAGCCGTTTAAAACAAACGTGCCGGGACTTGAGTCTTTCTTTTTGAATATGTCAAGATTATATGCCGAAAAACCTCTTTATTTCAGAAACGAATTAAACGCGTATTTCTCGCTTGCGCTCTCCGGGATTTTTAAACATATTATAAACACCGAAACCGATAATATGGTTTCGGAAATAATAAGTTACGTTAATCTTCATTATGCAGAACCGCTTACAAATAACTTTATCGGCAGACTTTTTCATTATCACCCGAATTACATCGGCAGACTTTTTGTAAAACATACAGGGCAATCACTGCACAAATATCTTGTCAGCCGCCGGATTGATGCCGCAATCAATATGCTGGATTCCGGAAATCACAGTATTACGGAAATTGCCGCAAAAACAGGCTGGAACAACGTAAGCCATTTTTCGCTTTATTTCAAAAAATACACGGGTTGTCCGCCAAGCTTGTTTATTATTAAATAAAAAAGCCGCTTTGATTTCTCAAAACGGCTCAGAGCGCTGACAAACTCGGTCTAACGTAAGCATTTTTATTATTTTAGAATGAAAATGCATTTTTTTGATTTTAAACAGGAACCTACCTTCTTTAAGGCGGGGGACATCCGCGCTTGGATTATATTATTTCACAACCGCCGTTACCTGTTTCGGAAACGTAAAATTCCGGCACAAGTCCCGTTTTTTCTGTGTAGCCTTTGCCGACCTTTTTTATAAACTCATCAACGGCGTCCGTTTTTACTATATTTACTGTGCAGCCGCCAAATCCGGCTCCTGTCATTCTGGAGCCTACCGTACCTTTAATTTTTCTTGCTTCATCTACCATAGCGTCAAGCTCATCACCGGTTACCTCATATAAATCACGAAGCGAATTATGTGAAGCGTCCATAAGCTTGCCGAAAGAGCAAATATCATTTTTTTCAAGAGCTTCAACCGATTTTACGACACGGTCAATCTCGTAAACCACATGCTCCGCGCGTTTTCTGACCGTTTCGTTTTCGATTACATTTTTATATTCTTCAAATTTTTCGGGCGAAACATCGGCAAGACAGGTTATTTCCGGCATAACTTTTTTTAACGCCTCAACCGCCGCGTCACATTCACTTCTGCGCTCATTGTATTTTGAAGCGCCGAGGCTGTGCTTTTTCTTTGTATTTGCGATTACAATTTTGCAGTCGCCAAGCTCAAGCGGAACAAGCTTATATTTAAGCGTGTTGCAATCAAGCATAATCGCATGGTTTTCCTTGCCCATTGCAGAAGCAAACTGGTCCATAATTCCACAGTTTACGCCGCAATATTCGTTTTCGGTCTTTTGCCCGATAAGAGCCATTTCAATCATATTTACAGGCTCTTTTATTCCTTTTTTTTCATTATTAAAGGTTGCGAACATAAGCGCAGTCGAAACCTCAATCGCCGCGGACGACGAAAGCCCTCCGCCATGTGGTACGGTATCGTCATAAAGCAAATCGCAGCCTGCTATGTCATACCCTTTTTGCTGCATAACATACGCAATCCCAAGCTGATAATTTCCCCACTCTAAGTCACGGTAGCTGTCAAGCTTATCGGTTTCTGCCTCAATGAGCACATCAAGGTCTGTCGCTTTCAGACGGATTACATTATCCTGCCTTTTACGGGCAACGATTGTTGTTGCCATTTTAAGCGCCGCCGGAAAAACATAACCTCCGTTATAGTCGGTGTGCTCACCAATCATATTCACCCTGCCGGGTGAACGGAAAACTCTGAGATTCTCCTCCGAACCGCCGTAAATACGGCAAAACTCTTTTTTTATTTCCGCAATTTCCATTATGCTTACTCCTTTCGGGTAAATTTTTTATACGCGTTTCGTAGTTCCTCTGCTTTTTCTTCGGGTGCCGTCGGGTTGCAGTGCGCCCAGGCTCCCGTTTCACTTGAAGCGTTAAACTTTTGTTTTGTTTCTGACCTCATAGGCGGAAAAAATTCTATGTGAAAATGCGCGTAAGCCGAGTGGTCTCCGCTGTTTACGGGTCCCTGATGCATACACATCATATAAGGAAAATGATAATCAAAAAGTGCGTCAAATGTTCCTGTCGCCTTTTTAAGAATATCAGCAAGATTATTGCGCTCTCGGTCATTAAACTCCGTTATATACTGTTTATGTGCTTTTGCCGCAATATACATTCCGTAAGGATATTCCGTAAAGAAAGGAAGAAAAAGCACAAAATCCTCATTTTCGGTTATAATTCTGCTGCCTGCATGCTTTTCGTCCTCAAGCATATCGCAAAAAAGACAGCGATTTGTTTTTTCAAAATGCTCCTTTGA
>CACZTG010000115.1 GCA_902783995.1 uncultured Ruminococcus sp.
AGCCTTGACAATGAATCGCGCTGGACGGGAATAAACGACCAATGGGTATTGCTTGACCTCGGAAAAGAATATGATGTTGATGGATTTGCGCTTGCTATATTTAAGGGCAATGAAAGACAGAATAAGTTTGAGGTTTATACTTCAACAGATAATTCAACCTTTGAGATAGTTCTCGATTCGTCCAACAGCAAGAAAACAGACGGACTTGAGGCATTCAGAGTGAAGAAAACAACGGCGAGATATATTAAGGTACAGTTCCACGGTGCGGATGCAACAATATGGAACAGTATTAAGGAAATAAAGATTTACGGACAAGAAGCGAGGTATTCGGTACTTGGCAATGTTCTTAATGAAAACTTCAATTAAAAAAACAGCCTGACGGGTTGATTTTACCCGTCAGGCTACGCCTAAGTTCGGGAGGATTAAAATGTTTATTATATCGGAAAGTGAAAGAATAAAAAGATTAAGAGAAACATATCTGAGTTTGCCGATAAGAGTCGCAAAGAAGCAAAACTGGTATTATACGCACGACAGATATATTACACTTGGTTTTTTGGAAGGCTGGATAAATGCGGGAAATGAATATACAACAGCTTTAAGACGTTCAAGGGCGGAACGCGCGGAATTGGACGCGGCAAAGCCCGTTATTTATGATGATGAGCTTATTCTGGGACATTTATATTTGCCGGAGTATGAGGGCGAGGAGCTTGAAAAATATAATAAGTTAAGCGAAATGTTTGAAATGTTTCAAAATTCCGTTAAAAACGAAATGTCTATAGCAAGACCGGACCATATAGGGCTTGATTATAAAACGTTGCTGGAGCTTGGAGTAGAAGGACTTATTGAGAAAATTAAAGATAAAAAAAATTCTTTAAAGCCGGAAAAAGACAAGCTTCTGGAGGACAGCACGCTTGAAAAGGAAGAATTTTATAATTGTTGTCTTATAGAGCTTGAAGGGGTTATCGGGCTTGCAAACAGATACGCGGCATATGCCGCGGAGCTTGCGGAAAAAAGTGATGAGCCAAGAAAAAGTGAGCTTTTAGAGATGGCGGAAATAATCAGGAGAGTACCTGCAAAGCCGGCAAGAACCTTTCGTGAAGCATTACAAAGTATGCATTTTTACACATTTAACCTTTTTGGGCTTTACCCTATGGGCAGACCGGACAGACTTTTATATAAATATTATGAAAATGATATAAAAAGCGGTATTCTTACAAAAGAGCTTGCGCAGGAGCTTATAGACAATTATTGCCTGCTTGTAAGCGACTACGTGTTTCACCGCGCGGCAAGCGGATTTATAGTGGGCGGAAGGCTGCCTTCGGGGCAGGTTGTCGAAAACGACCTTACATATATGTTTCTTACAGCGCTTGACCACATAAGAATGCCGGACCCGAACGGGGCGCTGGCTGTTTGCTCCGATACAAGCGATGAGATAATAAAATACGGTGCAGGTATAGTTGCAAAGGGCGTAACACATCCGGCGTTTTATAATGATGACGCGATAACCGGCTCTTTAATAAAAAATTACGGAGTTAAAAAAGAAGACGCGTATGATTATATTCATACTACCTGCGCTGAAATATCGTTGATGGGAAAGACAAGGGCATATACAACCTGTCATGTGACAATACTTTCAGATATCGTAAAAGAGGCAGTGTATGAAGATACCGGAAGAGATTTTGAAGCAATAAAAAAACGTATTACCGAAAAAATATTTGAGGGTGTAGGTAAGGCAACCAGAGATTACGCGATGAAAATTCTTGAAGCGTCAAGGAATGGCTTGCAGCCGATGAGAGTATCGTGCCTGATAGATGATTGTATAGAACGGGGAAGGAGCGTTTACGGCGGCGGAGCGAGATATACGTTTTTACAGCCGATATTGATAGGCTTTGCAAATGCGGTCGATTCGCTTGTGGCAATAAAAAAGCTGGTTTTTGAGGAAAAGCGGCTTACACTTGAGGAATTTGCGGAGGCGGTAAAAAATGATTATAAGGGCGCGGAAACGCTGAGAAGCTATATAATTAACAAATTGCCGCATTACGGAAATGATAATCCTGAAACAGATGAAATAGCAAAATGGCTTGCCGATATAATAACGGAGACCTTCAGGAACAAGGATATATATTTGTATAATTACATTATGCCGGGAACGTTTTCATATGATATGCATGCTGTCTGCGGTGCTGAACGTGACGCGGGCTTTGACGGACGCAGGGCACATACATCTTATTCGGACGGCTGCTGTCCGGTTCAGGGCAGAGATATTAACGGACCGACAGCTATGATAAAATCCCTTACAAGCTGGGACCAGTCGGAATTTCTTGCGGGTATGGTCGTGAATATGAAATTCGGCAAATCGGAATTTGATGACGAAAAGAAAAATAATCTTGTAAATTTAGTCAAGACATTTATGAAGCGAGGCGGAATAGAAACACAAATAAATGTTGTCGATAAAAAGACGCTTCTTGACGCGAGAGAACATCCCGAAAATCATGAGGACCTTCTTGTAAGAATAGGCGGTTACAGTGATTATTTTGTTAAACAAACCCCTGTTATGATGCAGGAAATAATAGACAGAACGGAGCATTGATATGCCCGGAAAAATTTTTAACATACAAAAATTCAGCACATCGGACGGGGAAGGAATCCGTACAGTTTTCTTTTTCAAGGGCTGTCCGCTTCGCTGCGTATGGTGTCATAATCCCGAATCGCAGAGCTTTGAGGAGCAGATAAGCTATAATCCCGCCAAATGTATTTCCTGCGGAATGTGCAGGGAGGTATGCCGGAACGGTTGTCATAAAATATTGGATTCAAAGCATATTTTTAACAGAAAAAACTGCCTTAAATGCGGCAAGTGTGCAAGGATTTGTCCTTCGGCGGCGCTTGAAATAACGGGCAGAAATTACACGGTCACCGAGCTTGTTAAAAAAGCAGAGGAGGATGCGGAGTTTTATTCCGACGGTGGCGGCGTTACTCTTTCGGGCGGAGAACCTTTTGCGCAGGGTGGATTTGCGCTGGAATTTTTAAAAGCATTGAAAAGCAAAGGGCTTAATACCGCGGTTGAAACCTGCGGATACTGTAACGCGGAGGTTATAGAAGCGGCAATCCCTTATGTTGATACGTTTCTTTTTGACTGTAAAGCGCCTGATGATTTGCATGAAAGGTTTACGGGAGTAAAGAGAGACCTTATAAAAAGGAATATGTCGGTTCTTGCCTCAAATAACGCGAAAATAGTTTTAAGATGCCCGATAATCGGCGGGTGCAACGATATAATCCGGCATTATGACAATATATCGGTAACAGCGACAGAGATAAAAGCGGCACATATTGAGCTTTTGCCTTATCATAAGCTTGGAGTTTCAAAAGCAAGGTTTTGGGATATAAAGTGCGCAGAGAGCTTTACTGTTCCGACAGAGGAGGATATGAAAAAAACGGCGTCATATATAGAAGGTAAAAGCAAAATATGCGTGCGTATAATGAAATAGATACGGAAAGGCGGTTATCAGGTGAAAAAAATTTCTCTTGACGGCGAGTGGATTTTATACGGTCCGGACGGTAAAAAGCATAAAGCGGCTGTGCCTGGGTGCGTTCATTCGGATTTGTTTTCCGATTTGGATTATCTTTTTTACCGTGACAATAATGAAAAATCAAAATGGATAGAAAATGAAAGTTGGGTTTACGAGAGAGAATTTAATATTGATGAAACAGAAGGTGCGTATCTGGTTTTTGAAGGGCTTGATACTTATTGCGATATTGAGTTAAACGGGAAAAAACTTGCAGAATGTGATAATATGTTTATAGAGCACAGCTTTTATGCCGCCCCTTTTTTAAAGAAGGGAATAAACCGCATAAAGGTAAAATTCTATTCTCCCATAAAGCAGACAGAAGGCAAAGAAAAGCTTGAAGGAGCTTTTACAACCGAAAGACTGCATACAAGAAGAATGCAGTGTACTTACGGCTGGGACTGGGTGGAAAGATTTGTTACCTGCGGAATTTTCCGTCCCGTCTATATAGTTTATAAAGAAAATATGTATTGCGAAAACGCTTATATATATACGGAAAATATCGATGAATGGGGTGCGGAAATATGTATCGGCACGGATTTTGAAAATTATACTCTGGGAAGCCTTGTTACGTTTGAAATAACCGACCCTCAGAAAAAGCTTATATATGAGAAGCCGATACACATTGATATGCAGCGGTACAGCTTCAGAATTAATATTGACGAGCCGGTTTTCTGGGATATTTCAGGCGGCAATAATTTATTGTACAGCTTACGGGTAACTGTGGGTGAGAACGTTTTTAAACAAAATTTCGGTATAAGAACGGTAAAAATTCTGCAAAAAAAAGATTTGCCGGGAGATGAGGTATACAGCTTGTGCAAATGGCTTCAGGAAACCCCGAGCGGCAGGGTATATGATAAAAATACGGAATTTTCATCCTTTGACGTAATATTGAACGGTCGGAAAGTAATGTGCCGGGGAGCAAACTGGGTTCCCTGCGAGCCTTTTCCGTCGGCGGAAAAAGATGAAAAAATAACAAAAATTCTTGAAATGGCAAAAAATGCGGGTGTAAATATTATAAGAGTCTGGGGAGGCGGAATATTTGAGCGCAGCCATTTTTATGATGAATGTGACAGACTCGGCATTATGGTGATACAGGATTTTATGATGGCGTGTGGGCATTATCCCGAAAAAGACAGCTATTTTATATCGCAGCTTGGAAAAGAGGCGGATTTTATATCAAAAAAACTGAGAAACCATCCGTCGCTTATATGGTGGAACGGCGATAACGAGAATGCGATAAACGGCAGCGATTCGGAAAAAGAATATACAGGCAGAAGCGCTTCACTGCACGGGGTTTTGCCGATGATTTTAAAAAATGATTATATGCGCAATTTTTTTGTTTCAAGCCCTAACGGCGGTACACCCAACGCTTCAAAAACCGCGGGCACAACGCATAATACTCAATTTTTGGAGATGTTTTTTGATTATATTGACGGCGGCGGGAGCGGGGATGATTTTGCGGAATATATGAAGGAATACACGGCTCGCTTCATTGCGGAGGAACCTTGCTTCGGAGCCGCTTCTTATGAGAGCCTGAGCAAATTTATGACCGATGACGATATTTTCGGTGATGAAAAAATGTGGATTTATCATACAAAAAGCAGTCCGTATCTTAAAGACGAAATGTTTAATTACGTAAAAAGACTTGCCGAAAAACTGTTCGGTAAATTTACGGATGCTGAAGATATGCTGTTTAAACTTCAGTATGTTCAGTACGAGTGGGTAAGGGTGACAATGGAAAATGCTTTAAGAAATAGGAACTTTTGCGGCGGTATTATTTACTGGATGCTAAACGACTGCTGGCCGGCGGCAGCCGGCTGGGCTCTTATTGACTATTATTGCAGACCGAAAGCGGGGTATTATGCGTTCAGAAAATTTGCGGACAAAGAGGTTTTAAGTTTTGACATATCCGGAAATAAGCTATGGCTTTATCTTTGCAATGATGGGAATGAAAAAATCAGTAAAAGTACGGAAATCAAAGAAATTAATATCAGGACGGGGCAAACAGAAAAAAAATCGGAGCTTACCCTTGAGTGTGAGCCGCACGGCGTTACAAAAAAGGAGGTGGCATTAAAAAGAAATCCCGATACCGTTATTGTTGCTGAAAGTGAGGGCATCAGAGCCGTTTATAAGTGTGGAAGCAAAAAGCTTAAGCCATGTATGCCGCCTGAAATACTATCCCGTGAGGACGGTGAAATATGCTTAAAAGCCGACAGCTTTGTTTATGCGGCAGAGCTTTCGGGAGGATATATATATGACGATAATTTCTTTACGATGCTGCCCGGTGAAACAAAAACCGTTCATTTCAGTGGAGCAGGCAGCGATTTAACAATTAAGGCGTACAGCTTTATATAGCCTGAGCGCAGATATCTCTGCCTCTGGGAGAAAAGGAACCGACGCCTCCAACGCTTACTTGAAATCTGCCGAAAGCTCCGCTTCTTGCCGGTAAAGCAAGCGCGTTGCGCTGATTTACATTGATATTTATTTTACAAAAAAACAGAATAAATATTAACATTAAAAATTTTTTTTAAAAAAGAAAATTTTTAAGAAAAAACACTTGACAAACATTAAAAAGTAGTGTATAATATATACTGTTGCACAGAAAGGACGGAAAGCAACGTGGGCGCATAGCTCAGCTGGGAGAGCATCTGCCTTACAAGCAGAGGGTCATAGGTTCGAGCCCTATTGTGCCCACCACACCCGTTCTATTTAAAAAGCACATGCATAAAATGGCCTGGTAGTTCAGTTGGTTAGAACGCTAGCCTGTCACGCTAGAGGTCGTGGGTTCGACCCCCATCCAG
>CACZTG010000116.1 GCA_902783995.1 uncultured Ruminococcus sp.
ATATAAAAGTCGGAGTTATCCGATAAGGTAAGACCAAAAACAGTGTAAAAGCTGGGCGGTTATGCCATCACTTCCTTGGAAGGAGGTAAAACAACAACTATAACAAAAAACTCATATACACAGGTAAATACAAAATATCCATATCTTTGTATAAATCCTTTGTATAAGCTATATATTTGTCTGTAATACGGTTTGAAAATTTTTTGCAAAATTCATCAAGGGAAGTATGAGCCTTATATCCGGAAGATTTAACCTCTATCGGACAAATCTTATTTTTACAAGTAATAAGGAAATCAACCTCATAATTATGCTTTGAAGTTTCATTTTTCCAACTATAGTAAAACAATTCGTGACCGTTCGTTACCAATGCTTGCGCAATGACATTTTCATAAAGGTATCCCAAATTGGCAGATAGTTTGTCATTTAATAATTTCTCATAAATTTCATTTTCGGTGAAATCCCTGTTCTTAAACATAAGCGTTGTAAACAACCCTGTATCGCAGATAAACAGCTTAAATAGTTTTAAGTTTTTATTTGCAGAAAGTCCCGAATTTGGGTTATTTGCTCGATAAGATATAAGCACGGTTTTTGAATTACCCATTTCCGATAATAACTCAAGAATACTGTCTGCTCTTTCATTCTCCAATACGCTGGATACTTGGTAGCGTGAAGCATTATTATTTAACTGTGACGGAATTTGTTTATCTTTATTAAAGCACAAAATCGCAATTTGTCAAGCCTTTTTTTACAAAAATATATATTAATAATATAATCATGTTAACAAAATCTATGTGTTTGCTCAAAATGACATTATAACAGCTTTTTTACATAGCAAGGCGCCATACACAATTAAAATTTCATTCATTGTTTTTGAGGCTGATTTTGGCATATCTAAAATCTGGAATATACGGTCAATTTTTGACCCGCTGTAAACAAAGAAACAGAAAACTATTATTTTTTTTCGGGGCTTATTATTTTCAAAAATTCTTCACCTGAAACAGCTCCCGTAATATATTCCTTTTTTGCTCTTGAATAGGTTTTGCTCCATTTGTTAAATTCTTCCTCCGTCAAATCTTTTTCGGATTTCTTATATGACGGTTTATCAAGCGTCCTGCTCATTCTTGAATACATCCTGTTATAAACTCCGAGGGCGGCTTTTAAATATTCATCTTCAAGCGAGGATTTACAGATTTTCTTATTAGTTTTTATCGACAACTGTCAGTTGCAAATTATGCAACGAACAATTTGTTGCATAATTTGTGTTTTTAATATATAATTAATAAAAATAGTAAAAAGGAGGCTTATTTAACATGGAAATAAAAAACACTATTTACAAATTAAGAATAACCGCTAAAATGTCACAGGAAGATTTTGCTTCTAAATTTAAAGTTTCCCGTCAATCTGTACAAAAATGGGAAAGTGGCTTGTCTGTTCCGGATATATCAAAAATTATTGAAATTTCAAAGTATTTTGATATTTCGCTTGATACATTAATTTTGGGCAGAGGTAAACGTCTTGTTAAAGAATTGTCATATGATAAGATGATAAAGCCTCAATATGCAAGCATCCATGATTGGGAGTTTTATCCTTCAACGCTGAACATTGAGTACAAGCAATCTGTTGAGGAAGGCTTGGATATTGAGGTATATAAGGATGTGTTTGATGCCGCTGCGAGACTGCCCAAAAATGAAATCAAAAACAAAATCGGAGATGTTTTGTTTGAGGTTGTTATAAACGCGAAACAAAAAGATAACTATAAGTATCAGGAGCCTTCAGAACTTGAAAAAATTAAATATTTGAGAAAAAAGCACTATTCTGTAAATAAGGAAAACGAAAAACTGTCAGAAGACAAAATATACGGTGCATGGATAGGCAGAATTTGCGGATGCATGC
Source organism: uncultured Ruminococcus sp. (assembly GCA_902783995.1). The sequence continues at coordinate 1,894 of CACZTG010000116.1, forward strand.
TTGGAAAAACAATTGAAGGTATAAAGACGAACGAGCTTATACCTTTTTTGAAAAGCTCCGGTAATTATCCTATGCACAGATATATTTATAAAACAGATATTAATGATGAAATATGCAAGCAATACAATTTTCCTTTTGCCGGAAGAATGTATGCAGATGAGATTGACGGTATGCCCGTTGATGACGATACAAACTATGTTGTTCTGGCGCAGCTGATTATAGATAAATATGGCGGGAATTTCACCCCGGACGATGTTTCGCAAGCCTGGCTTGAATATCAGTGTAAAGATGCATACTTCACAGCCGAAAGAGTCGCCTGGTGTAATTTTGTAAAAGGATACAGACCGCCGCAATCTGCGATGTATAAAAACCCATACAGAGAATGGATCGGCGCACAGATAAGGGGTGATTATTTCGGATATATCAATCCCGGAAATCCCGGACTTGCTGCTGAAATGGCGTGGAGAGACGCATCAATTTCTCATACTAAAAACGGAATCTACGGAGAAATGTTTATAGCTGCTATGCTTGCTGCGGCAGCAGTAACAAATAATATTAAAAACATAATATTAATCGGCCTTTCCGAAATTCCATATACATCAAGACTTTATGAAGATATTATGACGGTTGTTGATAGTTTTCAAACCGGAGTATCGCAAAAAGCTATTTTTGATAAAATTCATCAGAAATATGATGAATATACATCACACGGCTGGTGTCATACAATTCCTAATGCGATGATTGTTACGGCATCACTACTTTATGGCAAAGGTGATTACGGCAAGTCTGTCTGTATGGCAGTTGAAACGGGATTTGACACAGACTGTAACGGAGCAACGGTAGGCTCAATTCTGGGAATGGCAAACGGTGTCCGCAGCATACCCGAATACTGGAAAAAACCGATTAACGACACTTTGCATACCTCAATATTTGGAATTGGGACTGTTAAAATATCAGACAGAGTAAAAATTACAATGAAGCATATAAAATCTCTAAATAGTTAAAGGTTTTAATATTGAGCCTGAAGATGTTGATGACTTTCATGCCGACTGCGTTGAGGAAGTAAAACGGATAAACGGAGCAATAAGATATCCGTTTGGTAGTAAAGGCGATGATTAATAACGCCTAGCCTTATATGAAATAACTATACCAAGGTTATCATTACCGTCAATAGAAGTCCAAGACGGACTGTCAAAAAGAACGTCATAATTGCCGTCAGTTTTAATTCCACCGCTTCTAATACAATTTATGTATCTTTCAAGACGCAAAAATCCGTGCGTAAAAACACCTCTGAGTTCTGTTTCCAAAAGAACCTCTGTAATAATTTCGGCATCTTCTTTGCTTACTCCAACTTTTTCAAATACTGCTATTGATCTGTTTTTTATATCTTGTATTAATACTTTCATTTATTTCACTCCATTTATTATAATAGGATATATAATAATATAAAATAAGAGTACCGGTTATTTCTTTGGTACTCTTTTCATCTTTTCCGCTTTTATTTTTTTATTCTTTCACCGGAGCCGCCGCCGATGTCGTTCGTTCGGTCGCTTCCTTTCATCTTTAATTATACCATATATTTACAAAAAAGTCAAGGCTTTATACAGTAAGTTTTAAGCTTTATAAATTGCAATATAAAATGTCCACAAAATTTATTAAGCGACTTCTTGCATTTTTAACAATTCATTAGCTGACTTCCCATTAAATATTTTACGAGGGTAGTTATTGATCCAATGCTCTATCATCTTAATTCTCTCATGAGAGAATTCGCCGATGTCAGCACCCTTTGGAATAAATCTTCTGATGAGTTTGTTTGTGTTTTCATTTGTCCCTCTTTCCCAAGCACTATATGGGTGTGCATAGTAAACCTTAGTTCTTCTTTGTTTTGTTAATGCAGAACGCTCTATGCCATCAAAATCAAGATTTTCACAACCATTGTCACAGGTTATCGTTTTAAATGTTTCCCGAAACTTTTTAGCACCAAGCTTTCGTTCAAGTTTACCGTATCTTATATACGCTTAAATTATACGAAACATAATCTAAAAAGAAAATGTCTTATTCTTTCTTTTTTGTGATATTCTATCCTATTCCGAAAATATTCCAAAGCAAAAACAAAAGGAAATGTACTAAAACAACAGCTATATATAAAAAATCGGAACAAGATAAAACCTGTTCCGACGATGAAAAACCCTACCGGTTTGGATGTGCCCAAAATCGCAAAAAGTTGGTAGCGACAGTTTGCCGCCCGGAGTGCGTTTACAAACGAGTAGGAAAACCAAGCGTGACTTTTTGCGAAAAGGAGCCGCAGCGGAGTAAGCGCACCGGTGGCTTTTTTGTGTAACATAAAAAGCCGCCGCAAGCAAAC
>CACZTG010000117.1 GCA_902783995.1 uncultured Ruminococcus sp.
GGCCGTAAAAGAAGCTGAAATGTACGCCGATGAAGATAAAAAACGCAAAGAGGAAATTGAAACGAGAAATAATGCCGAAAATATGGTATATCAGTGCGAAAAAACGCTTTCCGACCTTGGCGATAAAGTAAGTGCCGATGAAAAGAAGGGTATTGAAGATGAAATCGCAAAGGTTAAAGAAGCTCTTAAAGGTACCGATTCGGCTGCAATTAAAGCTGCAACAGATGAGCTTATGAAAAAATTTGGTGAGATATCGCAGAAAATTTATTCACAGGCGCAGGCTGCGGGACAGGCGGCACAAGGCAGCGCGGATACAAATGCTTCCGGCGGAGATGATGACTTTAAGGTTGTTGACGACAACAAATAAATTTGATTGGCAGAAAGGAATGGGCTGCTGCGTTACGCGCGCAGCCTTTATCCTTCAAGCGGGGGAATAAAACGTGGATAAAAGAGATTATTACGAGGTTCTTGGCATAAACAAAGGAGCTTCCGACAATGAAATAAAGAGTGCTTACCGGAAAATGGCAAAAAAGTACCACCCTGACCTTCATCCCGGCGATAAAGAAGCTGAAGAAAAATTTAAAGAAATAAACGAAGCTTATGCCGTGCTTAGTGACAGTGATAAAAAGGCGAGGTATGACCAGTTTGGTCATGCCGGTGTTGACCCGAACTACGGAGCGGGAGCCGGCGGCGGTTTTGGCGGCGGTTTTCAAGACGTGGACCTCGGAGATATTTTCGGAAACATTTTCAGCGGCGGTTTTGGCGGCGGTTTCGGAGGGCAGCGGCGTAACGCCCCGCGTAAGGGCAGAACGCTTGAAATGGCACTTACCATTACTTTTGAAGAAGCCGCTTTTGGCGTAGAGAAGGAAATATCCTATATGAGGGTTGAAAACTGCGCGAAATGCGGAGGCAGCGGCGCAAAGCCCGGTACATCACCCATAACCTGTTCGGTATGTAACGGAACAGGTCAGGTCAGAAGCGCGCAGAATACGCCGTTCGGGCAGTTTATGTCCACAAGAACGTGTACAGCCTGCGGCGGCACAGGTAAGGTAATTAAGGAAAAATGTACCGATTGCGACGGTAAAGGTAAAGTGCGCAGAAAGATAAAGAAAACCGTTAAAATCCCTGCCGGTATTGCCGACGGTCAGGTTATTCAGAACAGCGGCGGCGGTGACGTAGGCTCAAACGGCGGCAGACCGGGAGACCTTTATATACAGATTTCTGTCGGAAGGCACGCTGTTTTTGAAAGGGACGGACAGGATATACATTGTGATGTGCCGATTACCTTTGTTCAGGCGGCTCTCGGCGCCGAAATTGAGGTGCCGACGCTTTACGGCAAGGAAAAAGTTAAAATTTCCGAAGGGCTGCAAAGTCATGAAACAATAACTCTCAAAGGAAAAGGGCTTCCCTACGTTAACAGCTCAAATCGCGGCAATCAGTATGTGAGAATAATTGTTGAAGTCCCCAAAAATCTTACCTCAAAGCAGAAGGAGATATTACAGCAGTTTGCCGAAAGCTCCAACGAGAAAAATTATAACAAACAGACTAAATGGTGGGAAAAAATCAAAAAGACTTTTGATTCGTTTTAAAAATATTTAAAAAGCTCTGCAGGGTTTAAAGTTCTGCGAGCTTTTTTTATTTTCGTTAATATTATTTCTTATATATACAAATGAAATTATCAAGAAGTTGCGAAAAAAATACACAAAGTTGTTGACAAAGAAAATTTTTTGAGGTATAATATATGTGTGTGCGGGAGGAGAGTTGATGTGAAAATCAGTTATAAAAAATTATGGATAAGGCTCGCTGAAAAAGAAATATTACCGGCAACTCTTCGCAAGGACCTTAACATAGCAACCGGTACAATGACTAAGCTGCGCAAAAATGAAGAGGTGGCTTTATCTGTTTTACTTCGAATATGCGAGTATTTAGATTGTAATATCGGAGATATATGTGACGCTGTGAAAAATGTCAACTAAGATTTTTTAATATTAGGAGAATAAAACATGCCATTTTGTGTTAATTGCGGAAATAAACTTCCTGATAATGCTAAATTTTGCAATAATTGCGGTCAAAATATAAATAAAAATCATGAGAGAAAATCTATATTTGAAGGTTTGCTGTATAAATGTCCAAAATGTGGTGAAGAACTAAAATCTTTTACTGGAATATGTCCTGCGTGCGGTTATGAAGTTCGAGGTTCTGACGCAACGAGTTCAGTAGTAACATTTTATGAAGATTTAAGGAATACTTCAACCCCCGAACAGAAGGATTGTCTTATTAGAAATTTTCCTATTCCGAATACTAAAGAAGACATAACTGAATTTATGATTCTTGCTTCGTCAAACTTATATGGAGAGGATAATAAGGATATTTTTGAAGCCTGGATATCAAAATTTGATCAATGTTATAAAAAATCAGTTTTGCTTTTTGGAAAAGATGCAGATTTTGGTAGAATTCAACAGATATATTCCAATTGCCAAGAAATAATTAAAACCGAGAAAGAGCGTGATTTTAAAAAAAACATAATAAATATAATGTTGAAAAACATTTCATTTTTTATAGGAATTGCAGTACTAATATTTGCAATAGGAATAAATATTTCAAGCGGGGATTCTAATGTATTTGAACTGATTTCGTATATTATTTTGATTGCTTCCTCCATAGGTCTGGCAAAAAGAGGTGCAAAAATTTCAGATTATGCTGTTGCAATCGGGAGCGGACTGCTTGTAATTATTAGTTCTTTTATATTTGATGACGGTTCCGCAGCAGAATTGTGCGGCAGTATTATATTAATAATTGCTGCTGTTAATTATTTCAAAGGGAACAAAAAAGATAAAAAATAATGTTGATACATTTTTTAGAAATACTTATTTGGCGTTGGAAATACTTTAACGCTATGTGTGCAATAAGGAAGGAAGGTATTAAATATGGCATTGTTTGATAAAAATAAACGCAAAGGCGGCTTTATGGATGAAATTCGTTGTGATGAAACTTCATATCTGATATGGAAGTGGCATTCGTCAGGTGTTCAATCCGGAGAAACCGTAAGAGAAAATGCAATCCGTTGGGGTTCTTCACTGAGGGTAAAAGACGGCGAGGTCGCGGTATTTGTTTATAAGCAAAAAGACGGAATCATGCAGGATTTTATTGTTGGTCCGTTTGACCAAATTATAAAAACCGCTAATCTTCCCGTACTTTCAAATATTATTGGTTTGGCATATGAGGGCGGGACGCCTTTTCAGGCAGAAGTATATTTTATTAATCTATCTAAAATAATTCAAGTTAAATTCGGTGTTCCATTTTTCGATATATACGATCCAAGATTTACTGATTTTGGCGTTCCGGTTGCGGTGAGAGGAACAATCAGTTTTAAAATCAGCGACTACAAAGAGTTTATAAAACTACACAGACTGAATAATTTTAATCTTGATGATTTTCAAAAGCAAATTCGAGATGCTGTTGTTCGTTATGTAAAGGATACGGTCGCAAACGCTCCGGCAGCACATAATATCCCTGTTGTACAAATAGAATCAAAAACGGCACAAATAAACGATGTTGTGGAATTTGATTTAAGCGAAAGATTAAAGGAAACATTCGGCGTACATGTTTCCGGCGTAGATATCGGGGCAATCGAAATTGATAAATCCGGTGAAGGATACAAAAATTTAATGTCCGTGACAAAGGATATTACAACCACAAGAATTAAAGCAGAAACACAGGATTATGTTGAAAGGATGCGTATTCAGAGAGAAGAAGGGCAGTATGCACAGCATAAAGCAACTCAGACCGCTAATATCGGAGCATACCAAGTTGAAAAACAAGCGGAGGTTGGCGTTGCGGGTGCGGAAGCATTGGGTAAAATGAGCTCTAACGGTGCAGGGGATATAAACTTATCTGACGGTACCGGAGCCGGCGGTTTTAATATGGCGGCTATGATGGCAAGTATGGCAGTTGGCGGTGCAGTCGGTCAGAATATTGCAGGCTCAATGAATAATATGATGTCGGGAATAAATCAGCAGTCTTTGCAAACACAATCAGGCACTGTCCCTCCTCCTATTCCGGACACATCGTATTATGTTGCGGTTAACGGTCAGGCAACCGGACCGTTTAATGTTATTACTTTACAACAAATGTCCGATACGGGTACCTTTACAAAAGACAGTCTTGTTTGGAAGCAGGGAATGGCCGAATGGGTAAAAGCAGATACAATTCCGGAATTATCGCCTTTATTTACTTCGATTATACCCCCAATTCCCAATACATAATTTTTTGTAATTTAAAATTTATAAAAGGAGATAGAAAAAATGAAATGTAGTAAATGCGGAACGGAATTTGAAGGGAAATTTTGTTCTGAATGCGGAACACCTGCTGAAAAATTGGAGGAAAATAATTCAGCAAATGTTCAACCCCCTATGCAAGAACCGAAAGTGTCAGATTTTTCAACTTCTTCGATAATGCAAACAAATAATAAAAAGCCATTTTATAAGAAATGGTGGTTTATTGTACTTGCAGTTATAATAGTTCTTGTTGGTTTTGGAAATCTGTTTGGTGAAAAAAGCAGCAAAACAGAAAAAATAAACTGGTCAAACATGGAGCTTGGCTCTTACTTGCCAAAACCGAGTTCAAGAAAAGGCAAAATTTGGGATAATACTGACGAAATCCTTAATGTTTACTTAGCAGGTGTATCAGAGGATGATTATACTGACTATGTTAAAGCTTGTAAAGAAAAAGGATATACGGTTGATGCAAAAAAAACCGACTGGTCATATGAGGCTTATAATTCAGACGGGTACAAGCTTTGCCTGAGCATTATTTCAAAAGAAATGGAAATAAAACTGAATGCTCCAATGAAATTTAAAACTATTGAGTGGCCGGAAAGTACGGCAGGAAAGTTGCTTCCCGCTCCAAAATCATTAACCGGTAAATTTAACTATGAACATGATAAAAGCTTTTCCGTTTATATCGGTGAAACTACAGAAGCGGATTATAGTCAATATGTAAAAGAATGTTCAAATGCAGGATTTAATATTGATTTCGATAAAGGCGATTCTTATTATTACGCGGACAATAATGACGGATACCATGTTTCGATTAGCTATGAAGGTAATAATATTATGCTTATTCACATTGATTCACCGGATGATACTTCAGATGAAGATTTGACGGAAACCGATTCCGATTTATCAACAGAAGAAAAAGAAGAAGGAACAAAGGTTGAAGAAGAGAAGCTTGTTAACGGAATGCGTAAGGATTTCAAAGACGCGATGGATAGTTATGAAAATTTCATGGATGAATATGTTGCTTTTATGCAAAAATACTCAAAAAATTCCGATGATATTTCTTTGATTAAGGATTATGCTACATATATGAGCAAATACAATGACATGTGCAAAAAATTTGAAAAGTGGGAAAACGAAGATATGAATGATGCCGAAACAAAATATTATATTGAAGTTCAGACACGTGTCAACAAAAAACTTCTTGAAGTTGTAAATTAAATTTAACAGAAAAATCTTTTAAGGGCTGTTGCAAATTTTGCAACAGCCCTTAAATAATTAATTCCACAAGCGCGTCTTATTTATTCGGTAAACGGTTTTGCCGTTTTTAAAACCGACATCAAAAATCAGCGCGGTCTTCTGATTTGTAAGAAGCGAGGGCGTAAGCGGAGGGAGTGAAACAAAGCGTACTCCGCCGTAGTTTTGAATATTGAGCGCTGTGCCTTCATATACTACAAAAACGTCTTTTTCGTCAGCAACATTATAGCTTAACTCGTTCGCAAGCTTTAAAGTATCGTTCTCGTTAAAATTATCAAGCGCGATAACAAGCACCTTTGTGCCGCATGAAGCTCCGCCGGAAAGCTTTTCGGCACTGTCTGCTTTTACAAGCGTTATATTATCGGATACATCTTCGCTGTTTTTAAGCGAAAGGTCGTCAAAAGAATACCGGAGTTTTGAGTTTTTAAGCTGCTTCAAAAGCCGTCCCGACGCAATTTTCGCCAGAAGCGTATCGGTTGGTGTTATGCCTGCGCTGACAGAGGCTATCGGCGTAAAGTTATCGTCAAAAAGCTCGTCGTCGTATGCTGTGTCTGTATCAAGCATATCTTTTGGCATTACGCCGCCTACGGAAAGATAAGCGCTGAAATTAAACTGACCATAGGTAAAATTAATTGTTCCGAATCCCGCTTTGGTTGCGGTTATAACATTTCCGTTTACTTCGGCAATATCGCCGTCAATTATTATGTCAACCTTGTTTACATCTACTTTTTCGGTTTTTCCTTTTAAGGTTATCGCGTTTATAGTGTAAGGTACGGTATCACCGACGTTTACCTTATAAATAAGAGAATCCGCGTCAACATATTTGTAAGGCTCAATAACATCAATTATTTTATATGCCGAAAAATCATTCATATAAGCGCTGACGGTAAGCCTGCCCGCTTCGTCGGGAATAAATGTGTTACCGTCCGCTTTTCCGCCCACGCCTTCAAAGCTGTATGTGAAATCAGCATCTTCGGGTTTTTCCATACCGTAATAAAGCTGGTCAAAAACCTTTCCCTGTGCCGTAACGGTTTCACCGATTGCCACGGTATCGGCGTTTGTTTTTACCGTTATGCCGTCCGCTATGCCTCTTTCACCGCCCGTCACTTCTATACCGAGAGCGTTTATTACAGGACGGTAATAGCCGTTTTCGGGACTGTTCACATAGGAAAGGGCATCGTCAGCGTCGGCACGGGCAACCATCTGCGTTGAGCCGCCGCCGTCAAAATTTATACCGTCATAAACACCGAGATTTATCATAAACTTGCTGAGCTCCGCAAGCGACATACCTATGCTTCCGCCGCCTTTGTCGGCTGCTATCAGATAAAGCGTTTTGCAGTCCTGTGAAACGCCCGCCGCCGTTCTGAAATCTCTGCCGTAACGCATATGTGTTATTTTTGCGGCATAGCCGTTTTTTACAAGGATGGTACCGCCTCCCGCGGCTGTTTCGATATCTCCGAAATATGGAGTAAAGGAAATGTCCGTTTCAAGGGTATCGCCCTCTTTTATTATTCCGAAAAAGTCGGTCATATCCGAAAGTCCGGTCACAATTATGCCATCCTCGGGAATATCAATATTACCTTCTTCATTGGTTATCTTTGTTATTATGCCATCTTCGATAACGGCAACAAACTGTGTGCCGCCCTCGCTGTAAAAGGTTTCGCCCCATAAAGAGTTATAAATCGCGAGGTCTTTAAGAGAATCGTATTTGTTTACGGCACTGACTTTATATGTTTGCTCATCTGCGGTTATAACGGAAACAGCGGGCTTAAAATATTGAGTAAGTATGCTTCCGCTGTCGGTAAAAACCATTGACGCAAGCTCCTCCTCGGTTGGCGGTGACGAAACGAGTTCTCCCTCCGAAATATTAAGCCCTGCCGCCGAGCCGCGGGATTTATCCTTGCTGTACCAGCCGAAAAAATCGGCGTTTATTGCGGCTACCACTCTTTCATCAGCCGCCGCAAGATTTTTAACGTTTGCAAGATAACTCACGCCGCGGCTGTCAAACAGCAGCTTGATTTTGAGCCTGGGGTTTGACAGGTCAATTCTCAGCACTTTTATTTTCTGATTTCCCGCCGAAGTATGGTTTGTAACATTTATAAGGTCAACGCCCCATACAAGCCTCTGTTCGGAGGATTCCGACCAATCCGCGAAAACCGGCATGGAAAGCGAGGTTAGTAAGGTAAATATTGTAAATATAACAGATATTTTTTTCATTTTGCGCTCCTTTCGGAAAAGTGTTAAAAGTGAAGTGCAGAGTTTAGTTTATTGCCTAAGGCAAAAATATTTTAAGAGCTCTTGCAATTTAACTTTATTTATGTGGTATAATATCAGTGCGACATAAACTTAATAATATTTTTCAGACTGATAGAGTTTTTTACTTATGGTAAAAATACAACTCTGTTTTAATGCTCTGTTAGTCTGTATTAAAAGTTTGTGTCGCAGCAAGTGAGTTGTATTTTTCAGTGTACAGCTCTTTGCTGTACACTTTTTTTATGGGGGTGGTATTGCAGGAAGTAATACATACACAAGCTCCGACAGTTGTCAAACCTTAAACCGGGTGCGTCCAAAAAGCGCATTCTTTTTTTCTGTCGGGCGGCAGATTGGTCTGTAACACCCGAAAACTTTATTTCACTACCATTTTACCATAAATCAGAAAAAAAATAAACCCCTTTTGTGTGACAATTGTGTTAAATTTTAAAGTTGCGTTGACATAAAAAATAAAAAGTGCTATAATTATAAAGATGACTAAAATTTTACATCGAAAGGTATGGCTTATAATATATGATAAAAAAACTGCTTAAAAGTGTGAGAGAATATAAAAAAGCTTCAATTCTTGCCCCTGTCTGTGTAAGTATGGAGGTTATTATTGAAGTTACAATTCCGTTTATTATGTCGTTTCTGATAGATAACGGAATAAATAAGGGCGATATGAGTACGATACTGAAAATAGGCGGTATTATCGTCTTCCTTGCCTGTATTTCGCTTTTGTTCGGCGTACTTTCGGGCAATTTTGCCGCGCGGGCTTCATCGGGTTTTGCGAAAAACCTGCGAAAAGATATGTATTATAATGTGCAGCGTTTTTCTTTCGCAAACATTGATAAGTTTTCGACTTCAAGCATAATCACACGTCTTACGACCGACATAACAAACATTCAGATGGCGTATCAGATGATAATAAGAGTTGCTGTAAGATGTCCGCTTATGCTTGCTTTTTCGCTTATTATGGCGGCAAGCGTGAACAAACGTATGTCGCTGATTTTTCTTTGTATTGTGCCTGTGCTGGGTATCGGGCTTTTACTTATTGCCGCAAAAGCACACCCTACTTTTGAAAAGGTTTTCAAAACCTACGATAGGTTAAATAATGTGGTTCAGGAAAATCTGCGGGGTATAAGAGTGGTAAAATCCTTTGTTCGCGAGGAGCACGAAAAGGAAAAATTCGCTGACGTTTCTGAAAGAATTTATCGCCTTTTCACAAAAGCCGAAAGACTTTTGGCGCTCAACGGTCCGCTTATGCAGTTCTCGATATATTTTTGTATGGTTATGATATCGTGGTTCGGCGCGAGATATGTAATAGGAGGAAAGCTTACAACAGGTCAGCTTACAAGCCTTATTTCTTACACTATGCAGATACTTATGAGCCTTATGATGATATCAATGGTTTTTGTTATGATTATAATATCAAGGGCTTCCGCGGAACGAATTGCCGAAATTCTGGACGAAAAGCCCGATATTGTGCAGCCCGAAAAGCCTGTTCTCAAAGTTCCGGACGGGAGCATACGATTTGAAAACGTAAGCTTCAGTTACGCTTCAAACAAAAACAATCTATGTCTTAAAAATATAAATCTTGAAATAAAATCGGGGCAGACGGTCGGCATAATAGGCGGTACAGGCTCGTCAAAAACCACACTTGTACAGCTTATTCCCCGTATATATGATGTAACGGACGGGGCTGTATATGTGGGCGGTATAAATGTTAAAGCCTATGACCTTGAAACAATAAGAAACTCTGTTTCTGTGGTTCTTCAAAAAAATGTACTGTTTTCGGGTACCATAAAAGAAAATATGCGCTGGGGCGACGAAAATGCCACCGACGAGGAAATAAAAAATGCCTGCAAGCTTGCCTGCGCAGATGAATTTATCGAAGCTTTTCCGGACGGGTACGATACATATATCGAGCAGGGCGGCTCAAATGTTTCGGGAGGTCAGCGTCAGAGGCTCTGCATTGCGAGAGCGCTTCTTAAAAAGCCTGAAATTCTTATTCTTGACGATTCCACAAGCGCTGTCGATACAAGGACGGACGCTTTAATAAGAGAAGCTTTCGCGAATAAAATACCCGATATTACAAAGCTTATTATTGCTCAGCGTATATCCTCCGTTAAGGACGCGGATGTTATAGTTGTTATGGAAGGCGGAGAGATAAACGGTATAGGAACGCATGAGGAGCTTCTTGAAAACAATAAAATATACAGAGAAGTTTATGAATCCCAGATGAAAGGAGATGAGTAAAATGCCAAGACTCGGCGGCGGGAAGCCAAAAAATATGGGTATGACGGTAAAACGTCTTTTATCATATGTTTTTAAGGGCTACGGCTTTAATTTTCTGCTTGTGCTTTTATGCATTATAATCAGCGCAGTTGCCGGCGTCAACGGCTCAATGTTTTTAAGGGCACTTGTTGATGATTATATAACACCGATGTTAAAGAGCGGCAGCTCCGATTTTACTCCTCTTTTTCACGCGCTTGTTACGCTTGCCCTTATTTATTTGAGCGGAATAATTGCTACATATCTTTACAATGTGCTTATGGTAGGCGTCGCGCAGGGAGTGCTTAAAAAGATACGTGACGAGATGTTTAACCATATGCAGACTTTGCCTATAAGGTATTTTGACACTCACGCTCACGGTGATGTAATGAGCTATTATACAAACGACGCGGATACGCTCCGTCAGATGATATCGCAGAGCATACCCCAGACATTTTCTTCGCTCATTACCGTAATAGCCGTATTTTTCGCAATGCTTAAAACAAATGTTATTCTAACGGCTTTAATTGTTGTTTTTGTTTTTTGTATGATGATAATTTCAAAAAAAGTCGGCGGAATGAGCGCGAAATATTTTATTCATCAGCAAAAATCTCTCGGTAAGCTTAACGGCTATATCGAGGAAATGATAAACGGGCAGAAGGTTGTTAAAGTTTTTTGCCATGAGGAGCAGTCAAAAGAAGGCTTTGACGTTTTAAACGGAGAGCTTTGCGAAAATATGTATCAGGCACATAAGTTTGCCAATATCCTTATGCCAATCATGGGAAACCTTGCGCACGTGCAGTATGCTCTTGTGGCTATTGCCGGCGGCGTGCTTGCGCTTAACGGAATAAGCGGCATTACTCTCGGCTCAATAGTGTCATTCTTAACTTTGAGCCGCAGCTTTACCATGCCGATAAGTCAGATTTCACAGCAAATCAATTCAATAGTTATGGCGCTTGCGGGCGCTGAGAGGATTTTTACTCTTTTAGACGAGAAGCCCGAGCGTGATGAAGGTTATGTATCTATTGTAAACGCAAAATATGACGGCGATAGGCTTGTGGAATGTGAGGAGCATACGGGAATCTGGGCATGGAAACACCCTCACGGAGACGGAACGCTTACGTATTCGGAGGTTCGCGGCAGGGTTGAATTTGACGATGTTGATTTCGGATATAATAAAAACAAAATTGTGCTTCACGGAGTGTCGCTTGTTGCGGAGCCCGGCAAAAAAATTGCCTTTGTGGGCGCGACGGGGGCAGGAAAAACCACAATTACAAACCTGATAAATCGTTTTTATTATATTGCCGACGGGAAAATAAGATATGACGGAATAAATATAAATAAAATAAAAAAAGCCGACCTCAGACGCTCGCAGGGTATGGTTTTGCAGGATACAAACCTGTTTACCGGCACGGTTAAAGAAAATATACTTTACGGCAAGCCGAGCGCTTCCGACGAAGAAGTAATTGCCGCGGCAAAGCTCGCGAACGCTCACGGTTTTATAACAAGGCTGCCGGACGGCTATGACACCATGCTCACGGCAAACGGCTCGGAGCTTTCACAGGGACAGAGACAGCTTATTTCAATTGCGAGGGCAGCCATTTCGGACCCGCCCGTTATGATACTTGATGAGGCAACCTCAAGCATAGATACAAGAACGGAAGCCATTGTGCAAAAGGGTATGGATTCACTTATGCACGGCAGGACGGTTTTTGTAATTGCGCACAGACTTTCAACGGTAAAAAATTCAGATATAATAATGGTGCTTGAAGGCGGCAGAATTATTGAACGTGGAAGCCACAAACAGCTTGTTGAGGAAAGAGGGAAATATTATCAGCTTTATACCGGAGCTTTTGAGCCGGAGTAAAAACAGCGGTCTTAAAACATTTCCCCTTTTATATATGTTATACTGTAAATTATAATACCTTTTTATTTAAAATCCAAGTATTTTTTTGAAATATTATATATGCCGATTTTTTGTTGGTTTTATCAATTGACATATTTTTTAAAAGGGTATATAATACATTCTGTGATTTTTTAAAAAGGGGTAAGCATAATGACTGTTTCGGAAAATCCTATGGGGACTCAGCCGCTTTCAAAGCTGCTTTTTAAAATGGCTGTTCCCGCTGTTATAGCAAATCTTGTTAATTCTCTTTATAATATAGTTGACCAGATATTTATTGGACAAGGTGTCGGGTATCTTGGTAATGCCGCGACGAGCATAGCTTTTCCGCTTACCGCGGTATGCCTTGCGTTTGGGCTTATGTTCGGTCTTGGCGGCGCGGCGAATTTTAATCTGGCGCTCGGCAGAAAAGATAACGAAAAAGCCTGCCGCGTGGCAGGAACGGCAGTGACTATGATTTTAATATTCGGACTTTCCGCCTGCGTGATTACAAATGTTTTTTTAAAACAGCTTCTTATAATGTTCGGGGCAACGGATAACATTTTGGATTATTCTGTGGAATATACGAGGATTATATCGTTCGGAATACCGTTTTTGATGTTTTCAATAGGCATAAACCCGCTTGTCCGCGCGGACGGCAGCCCGACCTATTCTATGCTTGCGGTTGTATCCGGCGCTGTGTTAAACACTTTGCTTGACCCGTTATTTATTTTCGCTTTTAATCTCGGAATAAAAGGCGCGGCAATAGCGACGCTTATCAGCCAGATACTTTCAGCGCTTATTCTGGCTTTATATTTCAGACGTTTTAAAAGCGTAAAGCTTTCCGCACGCGATTTTTTGCCGAGCCTTGAAACAATATTTTGTATAATTTCGGTCGGCATTTCGTCATTTATTTTTCAGTTTTCCAATATGATTATACAAATTGTAACAAACAATATGCTCAGAAAATACGGCGCGGAATCCGTCTATGGAAGCGATATTCCGATTGCGGTTGCAGGCATTGTTATGAAAATAAGTATGATATTTACGGCAATTATAATAGGCATAGTACAAGGCGCGCAGCCTATAATAGGCTATAATTACGGCGCCGAAAAATATGACCGCGTAAAAAACACGGTCAGGCTTATGTTAAGCTCCGCTTTTGTAATATCTCTTGCCGCATTTGCCTGCTTTGAGATTTTTCCGCTTGCTCTGATTTCGCTTTTCGGTGAAGGCAGTGAGCTTTATTTTGAGTTCGGTGTAAAATATATGCGTGTGTTTTTGTTTTTTACAATACTTAACGGTTTGCAGATTTCAAGCACAACATTTTTTCAGGCAATCGGCAAGGCGGGAAAAGGCGCGGTGCTGTCTCTTACCAAGCAGGTGATTTTTTTGCTGCCGCTTCTTATAATTCTTCCGAGATTTATGGGTGTTACGGGAGTTATGTACGCAGGTCCTTCGGCGGATTTTATCGCGTTTTGCACAGCGTTTACACTTCTTATTCTGGAGCTTAAAAGTATGCCGGAAAACCGTGAAGCGCTTTGATTTTTTTGCGATTTTTAATTTTAGTCTGTGTTTTTCAAATTGTTATGTTAAAATAGATATGTTACATTAAAAAATGACAACAACCTAAAAAAGTGATATAATAGTTTTCACCACAAAAACAAAATCA
>CACZTG010000118.1 GCA_902783995.1 uncultured Ruminococcus sp.
AAAAAGATATTTTCAAGCTTCCGTTTCCTCCCAATAAGCTTTTTATATATTGTAACACAAAACACATATTTTGTCAATTATATTTTTTAATGTGAAAATCAGGTGAAAATTGCATAATAATGCAGTTTTTTAATGATTATGGGCTTGACATAAACCGTGTTTGCAGGTATAATATATAAGGAATATATTTACATTAAAAGGGTGATAAAATGGCGTTAAAGTTTACAAAAATGCATGGAATAGGAAATGATTATATTTATTTCGACTGTACAAAAAACAATCCAATCTCCGAGCCGGAAAAGCTTTCCGAAAAGATTTCAAAATATCATTTTGGTGTCGGAAGCGACGGTATTGTTATGATTTTGCCTTCAAGTGCTGCTGATTTTCGTATGCGTATGTTTAATGCGGACGGAAGCGAAGGAAAAATGTGCGGGAATGCTACAAGATGTATCGGAAAATACGTTTATGAACGCGGATTGACCGACAAAACAACAGTTACGCTTGAAACCTTAAGCGGCATTAAAACTCTGACTCTTAATGTTTCAGACGGAAAAGTGTCTGAGATTTCTGTTGATATGGGAAAGCCTGTTTTTGAAGCGGAAAAAATTCCAGTTATCACAGATGAAAAGGAATTTGTTTCAAAAAAATTTAGCGTTTGCGGTAAAGATGTTACGGCAACCTGCGTTTCTATGGGTAATCCGCACTGTGTTATTTTTACAGAGAATATAGACTCTTTAAACCTTGAAAAAATTGGACCCGATTTTGAAAATCACAAAATTTTTCCCGAAAGAGTAAATACCGAATTTGCAGAGGTTATTGATGAAAACACTTTAAAAATGCGGGTATGGGAACGCGGAAGCGGTGAAACATGGGCTTGCGGCACCGGTGCATGCGCCGTAGCCGCCGCGGCTGTAAAAAACGGTATTTGCAAATTTGACAGCAACATAACCGTTAAGCTAAAAGGCGGAGATTTAAAAATAAAATACATTTATGACAACAATATTATAATGACAGGCCCTGCAAGCTTTGTTTTTGACGGCGAGCTTCTTATGGAAAATATTGACTGACGAAAGGAATAAATTACTATGGTATCGTTAAACAAAAATTACAAAAACATTAAAGAAAGTTATCTTTTTTCGGATATTGCCTCTAAAGTCGCGGCTTTTTCCGAAAAAAATCCCGATGTAAAAATAATTCGTATGGGCATAGGTGATGTTACCCGCCCTCTTTGCAAGTCGGTTATATCGGAAATGACAAAAGGCGTAAAAGAAATGGGAGAGCCCGAAACCTTTCACGGCTACGGACCCGAACAAGGTTACGGGTTTATTAAAGAGCCTATAAAAGAATATTACAAAGAACATGGTGTAGAGCTGCTGCTTGATGAAATCTTTATTTCCGATGGAGCTAAAAGCGACCTCGGCAATATACTTGATTTGTTTTCGGGCGACAATACAGTGCTTATTCCCGACCCCGTTTATCCCGTTTATGTTGATACAAATATAATGGACGGAAGAAAAATAATTTTTGCGGATTCCAACGAAGAAAACGGTTTTCTTCCCCTTCCCGACGACAGTATAAAAGCAGACCTTATATATATTTGTTCTCCGAATAATCCGACAGGCGCCGTATATAACCGTGAGCAACTTAAAAAGTGGGTTGATTACGCAAACAACAACGGAAGTATAATTCTGTTTGACGCGGCATACGAAGCCTTTATAAGCGGAGATTATCCAAAAAGTATATATGAAATCGAAGGAGCGAAAACCTGCGCGATTGAATTTTGTTCTCTTTCAAAAACAGCCGGCTTTACAGGAACTCGTATGGGTTATACCGTTGTACCCAAAAATCTTAAAGCTGAAGATATGAGCCTTAATAAAATGTGGCTCAGACGTCAGACAACAAAATTTAACGGTGTTTCATACATTGTGCAAAAAGGCGGACTTGGCGTTTTTACTCCCGAAGGAAGAAAACAAATCAGTGAAAATATAGATTATTATAAAGAAAACGCTAAAATTATTACAGACTGTATGGATGAGCTCGGCATTTTCTACACAGGCGGTAAAAACTCACCGTATGTATGGCTGAAATGCCCTGAAAATATGGAATCATGGGAATTTTTTGATTTACTTCTAAAAAAAGCCGGCGTTGTAGGTACTCCCGGCAGTGGGTTTGGTTCAAACGGCAAAAACTTTTTCAGACTTACCGCGTTTTCCACAAGAGAAAATACTGTTGAGGCTATGGAAAGGTTTAAAAAGCTTGTTTCCTCATTATAAAATATTAAAAATCACCGCTGACAAAGTAAAAGTCAGCGGTGATTTTTATATTTTCTGTAAGGGTAAATACCCTATTTTTATTATCAGCCTTGAATAACAACCATTGAAGCTTCATAACTTCCTGCTTTTACAGTTCCGAATACGGTTACGGGCGTTCCCTCGGTAACCGAGCGAAGCGAAACCGTTTTACCGGAAGCATCGTTTATCGCGGCTTTTGACACAAATATAAGCTCGCTTGAATCTCTAAGCTTAATATATCCGTAAGACGTGTTGACATATTCAACAACACCTGAAATCGTTGTGCTGCTGCCTTCATCAGCGCCGTTTGCGAAAGAAGAAACAATGCTGATTTCCTTAACCGTTGAAGCGTCTATGGAAAGCTTAAGCTTATCCCCTACTCTGAGGTCGTAAAAGCTCTTTGTAACATCACCCTTTATAATTTTCGGGTCTTTAACAATTGCATATTCATACGAATTTCCCGCATTATCGGTAACCTTTATTGAAGGAGTGGTCGAAATTGTAATTGCGGTAAGACTTCCTTCAACCGTTGCCGTTTTGCTTGTCGCTACGATATCGGAAATAACTCCGTAATTTGTTGTAAGAGTTACAGTATCACCCACAAGCACTTCTTCGACCGTTGCAGTCTTACGGTTTCTTAAAACTGTAACATTTTCCGCAAGCTCATATTTAACATTTGAGCCTCCTGTGAGTACAGTCATACTGTAAGAAGGAAGAAGCTCTATATCAACGACTTTACCCTCAATTTTATTTGTTTTGGATTCGGCAACAATTGATGTAACACTGCCCGCTTTAACCGTAAGGACAACATAATCATCTTTTGCAAGCTCTGTTACGGTTATTGTTTCGTCATTTTTCTTAATGCCGTATGTAAGCGCAAGAGCATATGTGGAAGTAAGTCCTGTTGTCGGGTCTGTAATTACAATACCATTTGTATCTTTATCAATTTTTTCAAGTTTCTTAAATCTGCCGTTTACAACAGCGTCATAATCCGGCGAAATGGTTTCAACAGCGGCAACTTCAGAATTGCTTGTTGTTATTCTGATTTTACTGCCGGCAAGAAGTGTTTCGGGATTTACCGAAGCACCGTCAAGCTTAACAGGTACATTGTCGGGTATTTCAAATTCTTCTTCGCTGCCCTCATCTGTTGTAATTATAATTGAATTTGTTGCAGCATTATAGAATTTAACCTTGCCGTCGGTATAAACATATCCGAGTGTAGGAATTATTCTGCTTAACATTACGGTTATCTGTGCTCTTGTTACCGTTCCTTCCGGAGCG
>CACZTG010000119.1 GCA_902783995.1 uncultured Ruminococcus sp.
TATATTTCATTTGAAGTTATTGATACTAAACTCAAAGAGGGAAAAGACTACAGATTCAGCGTATGGTATAATACGGGAAGCAGTAACCCGGGTGCAAGTTCTTTTGATTTTGTAGGAAGAACAACCGGTGGTGCTACGCCCGTCCTGTCTTCCAAGACCTTGATTTCGGACGGCGAATGGCATGAATGGGTATGTTACTTTAATACGAGCGGCAGTAACACTGTCTTTGCCGGGGACACTTTCAGATTCTTCTATATAAGATGTATGGGAAGCTTCAGCGGAACACTTTATTTTGACGATATTTCTTTGACGGAAGCACCGTCGGAGGAAGTAAGCTGCACAGAAAGCTATCTCGGTGACGTTATACTCGGCGAACCTATGACGGTTTCGTTTACAGGTCCGATAAGCGGGGTTAATCTTCCGACAAGCGCGCTTGTTGACGGAGAAACTCTTGTAGATATACAGGCAGAAAAAGTAAGCGATAACAGCCTGTCTGTAATAATTACCTCGCCGCTTGATGAGGATATGCACAATATAAGTTTTACGGTTAAGGATTTCTGGGGCAGAGATGTAAGCGTTGATTTCGAATTTGATTTACATTACGGAAACCTTGTCAACCCCTTAACTGCTGCCTGTGAAAGCAGTAATGCGCTTACAACGTTCAACACATATAAGGTAGGCGATTTGACAAGGGCGTTGGATTACACAAATTATCACGGAGGAACAGGCTCCGTTAAGGTAAGCGTAAACTCGGCGAACTTATCATACGTAAGCTTTAAACCGCTTGCAAGTCTTGTTGAGGGACAGAAGTATTACTTCAGCATCTGGTATTACGATACGGCAAGCGAAACGCCTTCCGAATTGTTCCATTTACGCGGAAGGACAAACGCTAACGGCGCTATAATGATGCACAGCACCGCCAAGAGCGTTGAAACCGGCGGCTGGAAAAAGTACGAAACCACCTTTGTTGCGGACGCAAACCTTGCAAACAACCTGAACTATATGTACTTTACAATCGATAATGTATTAACAGCCGGAAACAGAGATATTTATTTCGACGATTTGTTTATGTGCAAGGTTGAGCCTCAGTCAATTACCGCGGACGTATATGACAGCTCGGATAATGTGATTTCCGCATGGACGACGGGAGCGCTTAAAGCCAAGGTTGAGCTTACAAACAACAGCCTTGCGGGAGATAAATATAAGGGCGTGATTGTGTTTGCAAATTACAGCGGTACAGGCGCAAACAAAAAACTTGTAAGCGTTGATATTCAGAAATTTAATGAAACCGTAGCAGCAAAGACCACGGTTACAAAGATTGCTGAGCTTAACGTAAGTCAGGGTAATGAATTAAAGGTATTTGTGCTTGATTCGCTTGAAAGCGGCAAGCCTTTGATTCCGGCTGTTACAAAATAAGCAGCAAAAGTTAAATAAACATAAATCTTAAACAGGCTGCGGCAAATTGTTCTGATTTGCCGCAGCCTGTTCCTTTGTAATATATGAGCTTTGTTAAAAAAATGTGAATTTTTGTTATTGCATATTCGGACAATTTGTGATAAAATGAAAAAGAAGGTATTTTATTATAATATAGAAGGAGAAGAAAAAATGTCAAAGAAGACAGTTGTTTTAAAAAGAAGCTTAAGCCTGCTGACAGCTTGTATTTTTCTTGCGGTTGCAACCGTTACGGTTACTGCCGCGGACGTAAATTTGCTTGACCCGGGCGATGCCGCGTGTGAGACGCTTGATAATTTTAGTGTTAATACTTATAACATTATTGAGAGAGAAATTGACAGCACCTTTTATCGCAGCGGTACAGGTTCGCTTAAATTGAAGGTGCCGAATAACGGTGACAACGGTCAGGCAAACGGTTCATATCAGACTTATGTCGGCTTTAAACCTACCGAAAATATAATTGAAGGCGAGGAATATACCTTCAGTATATGGTATTATAATCCCGAAAATATAACCGGCAGAATGTTTCTGCGTTTCACAAGCATAACCGGAAACAGTATTTCCAACTGGGTTACGGGTACTGCTTTTGATTCGGGTAGTGTAATGTCCGGCGACGGCTGGAATAAATATGAGTTTGTTTTTACGGGTACGGAGAAGCTTGCGACCGACCTTAAATATTTTTACATAACAACGGAGTCGGGTCAGGGAAAGCATTTGTATTTTGATGATGCAATGCTTAAAAAAAGAGACCCTGCGGACGATTATAAGGCTATGGTTGACGAGGAAGTTGCCGCCTGTGAGAGTGATGCCGCACTGTCTTCTTTCAATACAAACAACGTAAATCTTGAGAAAGAGTACAGGGAGATAAGCAGTGAGTATGCTCATACAGGAAAAGGTTCGCTTAAAATAACAATACCGGGCAATTACAAAACCTTTGTCGGAGTAAGTCCCGTTATACCGATTAAGGAAGGCAGAAAATATTATTTTTCGGCATGGTATTATAATCCGGAAAAATTGACGGGAAAATTATTTTTACGTTATGTTACCAAGTCGAATGAAATGGCGGGACTATGGATAACCGGTACAGCCTACGATTCGGGAGCGGCTTTATCCTCCGGAGGCTGGCACAAGTATGAGTTTACCTTTACGGCTGCCGAGCCGTTTGCGTCAAGTGTTAAGTATGTTTATATTACCGCCGAACCGAATGAAGGTACACTTTATTTTGACGACCTTAATTTAAGGTTAATTCCTGATGAAGCCGCGTCATTAAAGGCCATTAAGCCTGAGACAGGCAGTTCGGGCGTAAAGCTTAGTGAGGAAATTCGTCTTGAATTTACATCTGAAGTTGATAAAACCGATGTTGATGCCGAGTATTTTCTTAACGGCGAACAACAGGAAAAGGGCTCTCTTTCGTATGAGCTTGACGGCAACGACTTGCTTATAAAGCCAAGCGGCGGTATTTTGCCTAAGTCGCAGTATAAAATAATAATAAACCGCGTAAATGACGTTTGCGGCAGAACGGTTCTGGAAAATCGGGAAATTGAATTTACTACCTCCGATAAGGTTGATTTCGGAGTGAAATTATACGATGAAAATGACGCGGAAATTCAAAGTGTAAAACAGGGAACATTAAAAGCCGAAATTGACCTTAAAAACAATATGAGCGGCAACACCGGCTGTGTTGCGGTAATTATGGTTTGCGAGGGTGAAAGAGTAAAGAAGGTTTATTTTACTTCCGCAATTAATCTTGCTACGGATGAGCAAAGGACGGAGTTTTTAACTGTTGACGTTCCGAATGACAGCTGTTATTTAAAGGCTTTCCTTTGGTCGGACGCAACCGGAAACCTGAGAGCTTTGGCCAATAATATAGAGCTCAGGTAGTAAAAAAGAAAGAGGTTTATGTAATGACAAAAAAGTTTTTGTGTATAAGCATAGTTCTTCAGATGGTTTTAACGGTTGTGACGGCCGTTATGCCGTCATTTGCAAAAGAAAACGAAAATACGGTTTATTATACCGATGTTTTTGAAGGCGAAGCCACATATCTGATTGAGGACGCGTTTAAAGGCGCCGGTTCGCAGATACCGGATTCAAAAGCAAGACCCTCAAGCTGGGATGTTGATTACAGGGGAGGAACACTCAGCAAGGCGACGGCAGGTCTTTTTATGTTTGATACGAGCGAGACCGAAGCAGTCAGTATGGAAAGAAAAATTCTTCCCCATAAAGAAGGCAAAATTACTTTCGAGAGTACATTTAATATTCTTGCCTTTGTAAAATCCGGCTTTACTTATGAGCTGAGAGGCGGCGGTAAAGTTGCCGCAAGCTTTGTGACGGACGGTAACTCACTTTGCCTTTTACAGCCGGGAGATAAAAAGATTACACTCGGAAAATGCCTTCCTAATGTTGATTACGGCATAAGAGCAACACTTGATTTTGATAAAAAGAATATTACTGTTTATTTAAACGGAAAAAAGTGCGGTGAGTATAAATTTACAGACAACTGCACCGTTTTGGAAGAAGTTTTTATTACAACGCCAAAAGAGGAAACCATAGACGTTAACATCAAGTTCGTAAATATGTACATAAACTATCTTGTTAATGACCGTTTCCTTACAACACCCGAAAATGTTATTCCGGAATATTGGAAGCTTGAAGCGCTTGATGAAAGCTCTTCGTTTGTTTCGGAAGTAAAATCGGAATCATCCGACGATAAGAATTCGTTTAAAATTGTCGATTCCACCGTTATTGACAAAGCAATTATGAAAAGCAGCTTTGAGCCGCAGACGGGAAAGGTTGTCGGAGAAGCCAAGATATTTATTGCGCCGCAGTCCCAAAACGTAAGCTTTGGATTTAATTCGGGAGATAAAACGGCTGTTAAAATATTTGCGAAAAGAAACAGCTTTTATACGACAAAGAATGAGCTTGTTTATAAAGATTATCTTGATGATTTCTGGTACACAGTAAAAATCATTGCCGATGCTCAGAAAAAGACGGCAGATATTTATCTGAATTATAAATTAAAGCTTAAAGATGTACCGTTTGAAACAGACGTATCATCAATAGACAGCATTTCAATAGAAACAGGCGTATCTCAAAAGGCAGTGGTTTGTTTTGACGATATTTTTGTTTACAGAAAGGTTGACAAGCCCGCAGACTATGTGCCTGAGCCAAAGCCGGTAAAGTCAGAAGGCAATAACATTGCCATGATGATGTATTCGATGTGGCGTGAAGGTAATCATTACGGCTGGGACAGAATAAGCCCCTACGCGAACAGAAAACCTTATATGGGATATTACACAGAAGGAAGCACAGAGGTTGCCGACTGGGAAATCAAGTGGCTTGTCGAACACGGTTTTGATTATCAGGTATATCCCTGGTGCCGTCAGGAAAACAACCTTAATCAACCTGTAAAGCTTACCGCAAGAATCAATGCGCTCAACGACGGCTATTTGAATGCTGAATACAGCGACAAAATGAAATTCGCGTTACTGTTTTCATATATGTACACAAATACAATAGGCGGCTCGGAGGATTTCAGAAAGCACATTGTGCCTTTCTGGATAGAGTATTATTTTAAAGACCCGAGATATATGATTGTCGATAATAAACCTATCGTTTATATTTACACATGGGAAAACTTAAATAATGTATTCGGAGGTTTTGACGGAGTTAAGGCAGAGTTTGAATATGTAAACGAGGAATGTAAAAAGCTTGGCTTTGACGGAGTGCAGTTTGTCGGTGATAACTCCTTAAGACCCGGAGAATGGGATAAGCTTGGCGCTTACATTTACAATTATGGCTGGCAGCATAAAGCCTCCTCGCTCGGTACCATGAAAAAATCCCTGAGCTCACAGTTTGACGGCGGCAGATATGACGTTGTCGCAAGTATTCCGATGGGCTGGGATAACGAGCCGTGGATAACGGGTACGACGGGCTCGTTTGCAGAACCCGAAACAACGAAAGCGCTTTCGCAGTTTGTGAAGGATAAGTTCAGTCAAATGGAGGCGGAGGGAAGAAAGCCGACAAGAAATATCATTTATACCTGCTGGAACGAGTATGGTGAGGGACATTTCTACTGCCCGTCCGAGGCGCACGGCTTTGACTACCTTAATGCTGTAAGAGAAGTGTTTACGGACGCAGGAGTAAAAAAAGATGAAGAAGTGCCTACGCCGCGCGCGCTTGCAAGACTTCAGGTGCTTTATCCTCCGAACCGTACAGCGCTTAAAATGCTGAACGACCCGCCCAAAATGCCGTCCGAGGATGATGTTTATGTTCTTAAAGGCTGGTATTTTGATAAGCCGGAGGATTTTGCCGAGTGGACAATATATAAGGAAATTGAGTATATTAAGCAGGAGGACGGAAAGCTTGTCGGTCATTCAAACAACAACGACCCCCGTATCGCAAACGAAAACATAGAAATAGACCTTACGAATGTTGTGGGTATAAGGTCTAACTGCTGGGTTGACGGCGGAGGAAGTGCGATGTTTATTTACAGAACGGATTCCGACCCTGTATATGGGCAGGGCAAACGTTTTGACGTTGTGCTTACATCCGATGAATATAAGGATTATTTTGCTCCTCCTCTCGACAAGAGTAAGCTTAAAGGAAAGATGACAGGTCTTTTCTTTGACCCGGACGATTTCCTGTTTTTGAATTTCGGAGATTTCGGTCTTAAATATATCGAAATTCTGGCAGCAAAAAATCCGGTGCCGTCATATTATCTGAACGGCAGTCTGATAAATGATATATGCGAGCCTAAAAGGGTGAATGATATAATTTTTGTGTCAGGCTACAGAACTTTTGAAAATCAGGGCGCACGAACAAAATGGGATAATGCGGCTCAGACATTTCTTATAGAAAAGGACGGCAAAACGCTTGTCTTTGAAAACGGCAGCGATAAGGTTCTTGTTAACGGAGCCGTAAAGAATATTGATTCTCCGGCATTCCACGAAGACGGTCATTTCTTTGTTCCTCTTTATTTCGTGTGCGATGAGCTTGGAATTGAAGTTTCAACAGAAAAACCGGTTAAGCCCGAAAGAGAGCAGCACGATAAATTTACATGGGAATTTGATGAGGACGGTAATCTGGACGGATGGATAGCCGGCAATATCGGCTACAAGGCTGTTAAAAACAACGAGCTTTGTATAAAGGGAATAAATAACGACCCGCTCATAAATTCTCCGAAAATCGAGCTTGACCCGACTGAATATAAGTACGTAAAGGTACGTATGAAAAACACAACGGGTAAGTCAAGGGCGCAGATATTCTTTATTACCGATACCGATTCAACATGGGGTAAGGGAAAGAATGTTGACGCCGATGTTACGGAAACAGAGGATTACACGGAATATGTGTTTGATATGACCTCCAATTCCAAGTGGACGGGAACAATCACACAGTTCAGGCTTGATCCGGTCGAAGCACCCGGAACGGTATATATAGATTATATTAAGGTATTGAAGGATAAATAGTATTTTTTGAAAGGTTGGTGCAAAATCGGTGAAAAAACTACTTGCATTATTATTGGTTTCATCGACATTTGTGTTAGTTTTTGTGCCGGGAGTGTTTGCGGACTCTTCGGCGTTAAATGTCAGTGTTGATTATTCCGACCATAGTGTGCATATTTTGGGAAGCTCGGGTGTGGCTTACAGATACGTTTCGCTTCAGGTTGTAAATCCGGGTATGACTTTTGAGGATTTTCAGACAAAAGATGATGTAATAAACTGGTCTGCACAGGGTAAAACAGCAACTGACGGTTCTTTTGAGTTCTCGTATCATATTACGGGCGAAACGGGACTTTATACAGTAATTGCAGGGGTTGACGGTGAGGATGAAAAGTATCAGACGACATTTAATTACTTTGCTCCCACAGAGGTTGATAACACCTTAAGTGAAATTATCGGTTATACGGAAAATAAAGATGCCGGCGGTATCAAATCCGTTATAGAAAATAAAGCCGATATGCTGCAGATAGATGTGACGGATTATTCCGCACTTCCCGAATATAACAAGGACCTTATATGTAAAGGTATTGCGGAAGAAAAAATTGTTACTATGAATGATTTTAAGGAGTTGTTTGAAGCGGGAGTTGAGGTTCAGAAAATCAACCTCATAACGGACAGCGACGATTATTACGAAAAAGTCAAAGAGTTTTTGGGTAAAAAGTACGATTCGGCATACACGGTGATGAAAAGCTTAAGTAAATCTGAATCTGACGCCGTAATATCTGCCATGATGCAGACGGATTATAAAACAAAAACCGGTCTTGCGGATGATTTAACCGGAAAAGCCTTGCTTACAAAAATCAAGAAAATCAAGCTCTGGGGCGAGATGGAAAAGTTTTTGAAGGATACGAAGGATTTGACCGGCATAGATTTTTCCGATTACGACGAGCTTACGGATAAGAGCGCGGCAATAAAGAAAATGCTTGACATATCGTATGAAAGTCTCGGACAGATAAAGAAAGAGTTTGACAGCGCTGTTGAGTATGCAAAAAACGAAAAGCAAGGCAGCAGCTCGTCGGGAGGCTCAGGAAGTTCGGGCGGAAAGCAAAGCTCAAAATACACGGCATATATTCCAAGCTCGGGAAACAGTGAAGAAACCGGCGGAAGCGCCATTGTTTTCGTTGATTTAAACGAGGCTGCCTGGGCGGAAGAATGCGTGAGCGCTCTTTATGCGAAAAAAATAATTTCGGGAGACGGAAGAGGCTTTTTCAGACCTAACGACAATATTACAAGAGCTGAATTTCTTAAAATGTTGGTTATGAGATATAACTTAGTCGTAAGCGGCAAAGAGAAAAAGCAGTTTGATGACATAAGCGAAACAGACTGGTATTTCGGCTATGTTAGGGCGGCACTTGATAACGGTATTGTAAACGGAATATCCGAAACGGAGTTTAATCCGGACGGGCTTATTTCAAGACAAGATATGGCGGCTATGATTTACAGAGCGGAAAAATTTTCCGGACATTCATTTGAAGCTGCGGACATAGCCTTTAACGATATGAACGATGTTTCGGATTATGCGAAAGAAGCGGTTGCTTCGCTTTACAAAGCGGGTATTGTAAACGGTTATAACAACAGGTTTGAGCCGCTCGGCACAGCAACCCGCGCTCAGGCGGCGCAAATAGTTTATAATACCTATAACCGTTAGTGAAGGAGTGTCAGTATGATTAAAAAAATAACTGTATTTTTATTAGCAGCTGCAATTATAATAA
>CACZTG010000120.1 GCA_902783995.1 uncultured Ruminococcus sp.
GCCGTTTGAGCTTGTAACAACCGGTATTTGCGACGGTATGGTGCTTAAAGACCCCCGCTATATTGAGCTGCCGAGCCGCAACCTTATCGCAGATGAAATTGAGCTTAATGTCGAGGCTAATATGTTTGACGGTATGGTACTTCTCGGCACGTGCGACTCAATAGTCCCGGGACAGCTTATGGCGGCGGCAAGGCTTAATATACCTACGGTTATTGTAACGGGCGGATATATGCCTCTTTGTTTTTATAAAGGGCGTGAAATCGGGCTTAGCGAGGTTTCCTCAACAGTTGGAAAAGTTATGCAGGGAAAAGTCAGTCATGAGGATTTTTCGTGTATGGTTTCCTGCGCTCATGCGGGAGCGGGAGCCTGCGGCTCCATGACAACCGCAAACAGTATGTGCTGTATTGCCGAAGCGTTAGGAATGACAGTGCCCGGAAACGCTACAATAAACGCTACCGATAAACGGCTTGGCAGAGCAGCGTATGAGTCCGGCAAATATGTTATGGAAATGGTTAAAAAAGGCATAACGGCAAGAGATATTATAACGGAAAAGGCAATAGAAAACGCAATTATAACCGATACTGCCATAGCAGGTTCGACAAACCTTCTTTTGCATATTCCCGCAATTGCTCACGAAGCGGGTATTGACAGAGATTGGTGGGGCTTCTTTGATGAAGTGTCGCATAAAATACCGCTTATTACAGCAATAGCCCCCAACGGAAAATATTATTTCAACGATTTTGAGCGGGCTGGCGGTATGAAAGCTCTTATGAAAACACTTTTGCCGCTTTTAAATAAGGATTGCAAAACAATTAACGGAAAAACCCTTGAAGAAAATTACCGTGACGCCGAAGTATTTGACGAAGATGTTATTCACCCTCTTAACAATCCGATTTCAAGCGACGGTGGAATTTCAGTTTTAAAAGGCAATATTGCCCCCGAAGGCGCGATTTTAAAAACTGCCGCCGTGCCTGAAAATCTTATGGTTTTTGATGGCAAAGCAAAAGTTTTTTCAGAGGTTGACGACGCAATAAAGGCTCTTCGCAACGGGGATATTGTTGCAGGAGACGCGGTGGTGATAAACTATCTCGGACCAAAAGGACGTTTCGGAACGACAGCTTTTGCCTTCCAGAAAGAAGTTGCCGGTATGGACATACATGATAAGGTTGCCATTATAACGGACGGTCGTTTTTCCGGCGGCACAAGCGGACTCAGCATTGGCTATGTAGCTCCCGAAGCTGCCATAAAAGGTCCGCTTGCAGCAATACGTAACGGCGACAAAATTCATATTGACGTTAAAAACAGAGAAATAACTTTAAATGTAAGTGATGAAGAAATTGAAAAACGTTTATCCGAAACAGACTGGAAGCTTCAGGAAGAAAAATTCAAACCCTTCTTAAGGCTTTTTGCCAGAAATGTTTCATCGACAGCGAAAGGAGCGACATGGATATAATGGATATGTTAAATGAACTTTTAAAAGAAAAACTTGTTGTTATCGCGAGACGTATTCCGCTTGACAAAATCGAAGCTTGCGTTAAAGCGGTAACAGACGGCGGTGTCCGCTTTATCGAAAGCACTTTTGACCAATCCGCGCCTGACTGCATAGAAAAAAATTTTAAGACAATTAAAATAATGACAGATGCGGCAGAAGGGCGCGCCTATATAGGTGCAGGAACGGTACTGACGAGTGAACAGGTAAGAGCGGCATACGAAGCGGGCGCGAAATACATTATATCACCAAACACAAACGAGGCAGTAATAAAAGAAACTCTGCGCCTCGGCATGATTTCAATACCCGGCGCTATGACACCCACAGAAATCGAAAAGGCATATGCTCTCGGCGCTCAGATAGTTAAGCTGTTCCCCGCCGATGACCTCGGACTTCATTATATTCAAAATATATCGGCTCCGCTTTCGCATATTCCGCTTATGGCGACGGGCGGTGTAAACCCGCAGACTATACCCGAATATTCGAAGGCAGGAATAAAAGCTTTCGGTACAGGAATAACAATTTTAAAGCGTGACCTTATTGATAAAAGTGATTTTGACGGCATTAAAGAGCTTGCAAAGGAGCATGTAAGCGCCATTAAAAATATAAAGGTGGAATAATTATGCATAAAGTAGTTTTAATTACAGGCGCCGCAAGAAATATTGGTTTTGCGGTTGCGAAGAAATTTGCGGAAGAAGGCTATGACGTTTGTATTACAAGCCGCAAAAAGGACAGCGCCGATGCCGCGGCAAAAGAAATCGCTGATAAATATAAAGATGTTACGGTTAAGGGCTATGCTATGGAAACCGAATATCCCGAAAAAATACACGAAACCTTCGAGAAAGTGTTTAATGATTTCGGCAGGCTTGACGCGCTTGTCGCAAACGCTGCGGACCCCGGATACAATCAGAGCATATTATCCACCACGCCCGAACAATACGACCATGTTATGAACAGTAACGCGAGAGGATATTTTTTCTGCTGCCAGGAAGCCGCGAAAATTATGAAAGAGCAGCATGGCGGAAGCATTGTTCTTATAGGCTCGGTGCATAGCAAACGCGCTTTGCCGGGACGCATCACCTATGCCGCTTCAAAAGGCGCTATTGACGTTTTAAACAGAAATATGTGTTATGAACTCGGAAAGTTCGGAATACGAAGCAATCTTATAGTTGTAGGCGCGGTATATAATGACCGATGGGCTGCTTATACCGAAGCCGATTATGAAAAAAAACGCGCGAACTGGCCTCTCGGAAAAGAATCCTATCCCGAAGATATCGCGAACTCCGCGTTTTTTCTGTCCTCCGATATGGCGCGGACAATAAGCGGCAGTGAGTTAATAGTTGATTCGGGTGTTATGTCGGTTATGCTCTCATACAACAAAAACTGGGATAACGAAAAAGACGAAAGAGAAAAGCTGGTAAAATAATAGAATATTGTATAAAGCAGCGCAATCCTTTTTTGCACTGCTTTATACAATATGAAAATATGATTAATTAAAATCTTTTTGTTCTACTTCAGCAGCAGAGCATATCGGAGATAATGAATTTATATTTTCGGTAACAAATACTTTAACCTTATCCAAATCACCTTCAAAAACTTCGGTAATTTCGCTTTCATTGTTATAATTCCTATTTTTGTACATAACAAGCCTTTTATCCTTGTACCCGCATATTAAAACCTTCATATTTTTATTTATATTTTTAAGTTCTGTTTTTATAGTATGCGTACTGCCCGTCTTAGTTACATATGCGGTTAAATGCGGAGTTATGTCATCAACGCTTTTGTACGTATTGCCTTTCAAATGTCTTATGTAACCGCTCTTACCTGCTCCCCAAACCAATACCTTATCTACTTTTGTCTGTAAATCCGATTTTGATATGGCCTTATCCCAAACAATGCGACCGTTTCCGCTGCTGTTGTTATCGGTATAATATAAAATATTTCCTTCAATATTTGTAATAACAATGGAATGATCATAGGTGCCCCATATATTTGACGCGTTAAATCTCACATAATCACCTATGCAAATGTTTTGTACATCCCGGTGTTCTTCCGCCGCTGAAATACTTTGTCCCCAAAGAGTATCAAATACTTTGCAGCCCCACGCAAGACATTCCCACGAGCTGTAGCCCGATAAATCTTTATAGCATAATTCTCCGCCGTATGTGGAATTATAAAACATTTCCTGCTCTGTGCCTGTCGGATACATACCTCTTAATAAATCGAATCTTGTTTTAAGCTCATATGCCGATGGTACCGCTGCGCTTATGTGCATATTTGTAAAAAGTAAAAAAATCACACATATAATATGTGTATATACAAATCTCTTTTTCATTATGAAAAATCCCCTTATATAATTATAATTTTAGTATAACACAAAATAAATCAAAAAAGAAAATGTAATTTGTGGTAACCGTTATTACCTTTTGATTTTATTTTTTTGTCACCGCATAATAAGTTACGTTTTTACGCTGTTTTCATATTACAATTTTGCAGTACTTTTTGTAACAAAAATGTAATAAAATGCGAAAAAAAGATTGACAAATTTTCTTTTTTGCAGTATAATATTCTTGAGATTGTTTAAACAGGACCGCATTACACCTATATTTTTTGAAAGAAGTGATATTATGGACAACCTTACTGCGATTATATCAAGGGAAATCAAGCGACAGTATAAAAGTGTCCGCCGCTTTGCCATAAGCCTTGGTATTCCTCAGACAACGGTTGCGAGTACGCTGAAAAACGGTATAAGCGGCACAGCATACTCTACCGTCGTAAAAATGTGCGAGGCTCTTGATATTAAACTTGTTAATTTTGATACGCCTCTTCTTTGCGATGAAAGAAGAGTGAAAATTTTGGAAATGCTCGATTCTCTTGATGAGGTCGGTATGCATACTGTTGAAACGCTCCTATATGTTGAGCATTGTCGTTGCACAGGCAACGATATTACAATGGGAAATGTTGTTGCGTTCGGCGGTGAATCGTTTAAAGCAAAGGCGGATGCGCGAGCACAAAAAGCTGCCACCGTTTCATTGCGGAACATAAAAAAAAGAAAATAAAAAAGGTCTTTGAGAATGAACAAAAATAAACAATCTGCATTCAATTTTTTAAAACAATATGGTTTAAAAAATGTAAATTATAATACATTGTCGGATGTAATTGAGCGTCAGGGCTATTCCATTGTCGAATACAGCCGTGTATCAAATTCCGATGATGTAGAAACACTACTAAACGCCCTTGGTGTAAAAGCTTTTTCCCTTACTACCGGGGCGTTTACGTATGCGGACAACAACCACCGTATCGTTTTTATTAACGAAGGACTTTCCGATGAAGAAAAAACCGTTCTTCTCGCGCATGAACAAGGGCATATTTATAACGGTGACTTAAATTCGTTTTCAAATATTCACGGCAAATCCGTTACCAATGAATATAACGCAAATGAATTTGCTCATTATCTTTTAAAGCAAGGTGTTTTCAGACATATCAGACTATGTTTTGCAACAATGAAATGTAAAGCGGTTTGTGTCGTTTTGATTTCTGCATTACTTATCTTAGCAGCGGTTTTCGGTATTTTCTTTTCCGGTACGCGCTTATTTTCGGATAAAAATAACAGAAAATATTGCATAACGCCTTACGGACAGAAATATCATTTATCAAGCTGTCCTACCGTTGATGGACACGAACTGATATACGGTTCCGAAAAAGAATTTAAAAAGCTCGGAAAAAAGCCTTGCGAAATATGTATCGGTGAAAAAAAATAGGAGAAAAAATATGATATTCCACCCCATAAAACATTTTATTACAATAACAAAGCATAGACATGCCGTTATTCGTCACGCGGCAAAAGCAGGTATTTTATTACAGGGTTTAAGGCATGACCTTTCAAAATATTCACCTACTGAATTTTGGGTGGGTGCTTTAAATTATCTCGGTTCAAGAAGCCCTAATGACAGAGAACGCAAAACCAAAGGATACTCCACCGCATGGCTTCATCATAAAGGCAGAAACAAGCATCATTTTGAATTTTGGACCGACTATAATCCCGAAACACATATGCTCAGTCCTATTGAAATGCCTTATAAATATTTCCTTGAAATGGTCTGTGACCGGATTGCCGCAAGCAAAATTTATCAGGGTGATAAATATACGGAATCACATCCGATTGAATATTTTTTAAAAGCAAAAAAAGTCAGATTTATTCATCCTGTAACATCTTTAAAGCTTGAATTTGTACTTACAATGCTTGCCGAAAAGGGCGAGGACGAAACCTTCAGGTTTTTGCGTAAGCATAAAAAAGGCTTCGATTTACCGGAAGATTTTAAAGAACATAGTGTTTAAACGGTCTGTGACAAAATTTTTGTCACAGACCGTTTATATAGGTGAAATTATGGCGTCCGCGTAAACTCCGCTGATTTTATTAAGCTTTTTTAAAAGCTCTTTAATGCCGCTGTCATCTGCTTCAATCACAATGTTTATGATTTCTGTTCCTCTTTCCCTGCAAGGCACCCCGCACCTTACAATTATAAAATCGGCAAAATCATGAAGAATGTGGTTTACGTCCGCCGCAAGCGCGTTATCGTCAAGCACAAGCATTACCGTCGCTATTTCCTTTTGTTCCTTTATAGACATGGTTTCCCTCCGGTTAAAAAGGTTTAAAACTATTATCCCCCGTTTAAAAAAATTTATACAAGCGCAAAATCAATTTCTCCGTTTAAATCATTTGATTTCGCGACAACCACTTTAACCGTTTGTCCGATAAAATATTTTTTTCCGCTTTTTTCGCCGTGTGCCGTCATTGTATTTTCATCAAAGCTGTAATAATCATCTTCAATATCCGCAAAACGCACAAGCCCTTCAACAAGATTCGGAAGCTGTATAAACATTCCAAATCCCGTAAATGATGAAACAATGCCTGTAAATTCATACCCTATATATTGCTTCATATACCCTGCAATCATAATTTTTACAGCGGTTCTTTCCGCTTCGGCGGCATTTATTTCTCTTTCACTGCTTTGTTTTGCCGCAAGCGTTACGGCTGAAGCAAGCTGTTTTTCCCTGTCACCTACAACAGTGCCCTTTTTAATATATTCCTTTATTATTCTGTGAATCATAAGGTCGGGATACCGTCTTATCGGCGAAGTGAAATGGCAATAATATTTCATTGACAGCCCGAAATGACCGGTACAGTCAGCGGAATACCTTGCTTTTTTCATGGAACGAAGCATAGCTTCCGCAACTACCGCTTCATAAGGCTTGCCTTTTACGCTTTTTAAAATATCCGAAAGTGTTTTTGGTTTTATATCATTTAAACTGCCTTTTATTTTTATTTTAAAGGATAATAAAAGCTGTGCAAGCGCAAAAATTTTCTCGGTTTCGGGATTTTCATGTACACGATATATAAAAGGAGCGTTAAGCCAAAAAAAGTGCTCCGCAACGCAATTGTTTGCGGCAAGCATAAACTCCTCAATTATGCCGTTTGCTTCCGTGTTTTCGTGCTTAAAAACTCCGCAAACATTCATTTTATCATCAAAAGCGATTTTTGCTTCGGGAAAATCAAAATCAATAAAGCCGTCCTTTTCCCGCCTGATACGGAGAAGCCCGGCAAGCTCCCTCATATTATTGATTAACGGAACCAATTTTTTATATTTTTTTATTTCGTCAACGTTTCCTTCAATTATTTTTTGAACGGAATTATAAGTCATTCGTTCTGTTGTTGATATTATGGATTCATATATATTATGGCATATAAGCTCACCTTTATTGTTAAACTCCATATCAACCGAAAGCGTAAGCCTCGGTTTTTTCGGATTTAAGCTGCATATGCCGTTTGACAGCCTCGGAGGGAGCATAGGCAGGGTTTTACCCGGAAGATAGACGCTTGTCCCCCTTCTCAAAGCCTCTTTGTCAAGGGCGGAGCCTTCTTTTACATAATCTGAAACATCAGCTATATGCACCGAAAGAAGATAATTACCGTTTTCAAGTTTTTTAACGCTTACCGCGTCGTCCAAATCCTTCGCGTCCTCACCGTCTATTGTAATTACCGTCTGCTCACGAAGGTCAGTACGTCCGGTAAAACGTTCCTCCGATAAGCTTAACGGTATGCTTTCTGCTTCCGACAGTACTTTTCGCGGAAAATCACTTTCAAGCCCAAAGCTGTACATAACCGAAAGCAGTTTTGTATCACTGCTCTCCTTCCAACCGAGAACGTTAATAATCTCCCCCTGCGCTTTCTCTTTGTCGGTGGGATATTTTAAAATTTTTACAAGCACTTTTTGTCCTTTTAACGCTCCGTCTGTATTCTTTTTTTTAATAGATATATGCTGCCATATATGTTCGTTATCGGCTTCAACATAAAAAGACCTGTTCTTTTTATAAAGCGTACCGACAACCGTTTTGTTTGCCCGTTTTGCAATCCGCACAATTCTGCCCTCACGCAGATTTCCTTCACCCTGTTTTTCATAAACCTCCGCAACAACGGTATCACCGTTCATAGCACCCCACGAATCGTTCTTTGAAATAAAAATATCTTCCTCATTTTCCTGCGCAACAAAGCCGTAACCTTTTTGTGCGGCACGATAGATACCGGTTATATATCCCATTTTCTTGCAGGATACAAGCTTGCCTCTTTTTGTTTTAAAAACATTACCGTCCGAAATCAGCTCGTTTATTATATCAAAAAAAATATCATGGTCCTCTTTTGGAACAGATAGCAGTAACGCTATTTCCTCCGCCTTCATGGGTATATAAATATCATTGTTTATGAAACCGAGTATTTTTTCTTTTCTATCCATATTATTTCATTATCAGTTTTGGTGTAAATCCCAGATATTCGCACGAAACAAAATGAAATTCTGTTACACCAAACCGCCCTTCAAATTTTTTCTTTCTTGCAGACGCGTGAAGATGACCATATACGCAAATTTCAACACCGTATTTTTTAAACAAGCCGAGAACAGCATCATCAGGCTCATCTCCATCCTTTGAAGGCGGATAGTGAGTCTGGACAATTTTTCTTTTGAAACCTTCATCATCTGCCATTTTAAGCGACAGTTCAAGCCTTAA
Source organism: uncultured Ruminococcus sp. (assembly GCA_902783995.1). Next base: position 8,552 of record CACZTG010000120.1, read on the forward strand.
AAGCTCTCTTTCGTAAAGAAGCTTATCATGCATAAGCTTTTCACTTTCCGCCGCCTTTTCCGAAAAAGCACTTTGATTATAAAAATATCCCTTATTGCCACATATTGCAATATCCCCTGTTTTATAAAAATTATTATGCAAAAAAGAAATAGTGTCAAAATTATTTTGCTTTAAAAAATCTCCGAGTTTTTTATGCGACTCCCACCAATAATCATGATTACCTTTACTTATAACTTTTCTGCCGGGAAGTTCATTTATAAAACGCAAATCGTCATATGCGTCTTTGAGATACATTGCCCACGATATATCGCCCGGAATAAGCAATAAATCATCTGATTTCAGTATTTTACAGCCTTCTTCAAGCTTTTGCATATGGTTATCCCATTCGGAACCGAATATATCCATAGGCTTATCTTTTATACTTTTATATAAGTGAAAATCGGAAAGTGCGTAAATCAAAATTTTTAACTCCTTATTTATTTTTGTATTATTTTTCATATTTCCGGTTAAAATGAATTTATGAGCAACAGCTCAAAAAAATATAACCGGAGGTAATTTACATGACAAACAACAAAAAAGTTATTGAGGACCTTGATTGTGCCGTAAAAAATTGCGTTTACAACGCGGAAGGCAAATGCAGCGCGGAAAAAGTTAATATCAACTGCAAAACAGCCGTAACCGAAGGCGAAACAAGCTGTCATACCTTTGAGCTTAAATAATCGGTTTTTTAAAAACGGGCTGTGACAAATTCACAGCCCCTTTAAAAATAACATCACTTAATTCCAAGCATTTCGCTTACAACATTTATCATTTCTTCTTTTGCGCAGCTTCTGTCAAAACGTTTTTCTTTTGTTTTAAGCTCCGCAAGCGGCTTTGGTATATCAATACCTGTTTTTTCGTTAAGCGCGTAAAGCACATCAAACTCATCCATGTTTTTTATATCGACATCAGGCGCAATGCTTCCAAAAACAGCGCCGTTAAATTTGTACGGATTAGCGGTTGATGCAATAACCGTAGGCGTCTTATCCCCTGTATTGTTTACA
>CACZTG010000121.1 GCA_902783995.1 uncultured Ruminococcus sp.
CGGCGGATACTCGCTTTGAATTATCTCACTTGCGCTGACGCTTTCAACCTTGATTTCTTTTATATCCTCGGGAATATCGGTTGTAGGCATATTCTGGAAGGTAAAGAAATATTTTTTACTGAGTCCCGTTATATTATCCGATACGGTAAGCTTCTTGATTGTCATAAGATTTTCTTCATATGTTTCCTCACTTACGTTATATGCCGGGGCAACATCATAGGTGATTTCTGGAATTTCCGTTTTCTCAAACGGAAGTCTTACCGTATATTCAAATATACGTCCGGTAAATTCATTAAGCTGCTCGCCGTCTATATAAACATTATCAAGCATAGGATACGTTACGGTTTTATCTGTTATGCTCCATTCCGAAAGCGGAACAAGCGGAGGGTTAATTCTCGGAATATCCTCGCCCTTAACTATCGGAATAAGCGAAACCGCTATTTCGGCGGAGGTTACTCCGCGCCCGTGTATAACAAGCTTTCTGAACATACTGCTGTCCGCCTGTCCGACGATATTCGGAGAAGTGGAAAGCGGAACCGCCTCCATCTGCTCAAACCTGAGCGAAGAATTTGTACTTCTTAAGTAAACAGCAAGTTGTCTGCCGTTTTTTGTAAGTATTGCCGATTTACCGCCGGCGTTAATATCTATCTGCGCATCTGTATGAGCAAACCAATAAAATTCCGACGCTTTTTTTAATGTGAATTTATCCTGTATAACCGCGCGGGTACGGCTGTCCGTAAGCATAAAGCCGCGCTTGTATTCCGTTACCCACTCGTTATAAACGTTACTCATATCAAGTATGCTCATACCGCCCTCCGGCGCGCTGTAAAAGCTTTCCACGGGGGCAAACACACCGCTTTGTCCGGGGCTCTGGTCCGGGTCAAATACCATACAGTTATGTCCCTCCGCTCTTATTCTGTAAAGCTGATTTGCCGTAAAAGCTATACCGTTTGGATTATTATATGTAAGCGGGTCCTTTCCGAGGTCAAAGAACCATTCCGTTCCGTGTGCATGGAATACCCACGTTCCGCCGTCAACATGCGCGTGATTTGCCGTGTTTGAACCGCCGTGGAAAGCGAAAAACGTTGAATTGTCATTGTTAAAGGTATCTCTGAAAGAGCCTGTTTCAACGTTGCGGCAATAATAATCAAGCGGTAAATCCGAAGAGGCATTTTCAAACTCCGCTCTGTACCAAAGCATATCATAAACCGTCGGTGCGGAAAGTCCGTCGCATATCTCTTTCTTTCTGTAATATCCAAGACCCGTATCGTTGTTCATCATCGCGAAGAACATAAACATATATGTCCTCATAATATAGCCGTCGGAATCGGAGAACGTAAAGCTGCCCGCTTCATTCTGCAGATAGAGCGGAAAATACGCGGATTTATTAAAGCCGCCCGCGAAGTATCTTCCGTAATCCGTTCCGAGACCGCTCATAAGAGAAGCAACAAGGTCAATATAATATATTCTTGAATATGCCCAGTATCCGGGACCCTCCGTACAGCCTCCGTCAGGCTCAACGGTCGCGTAAAAGTTTTCTATATGCTGCAGCGAATTCCATATACACTCTATGCAATCCTCGGGATAGTCGTCATAAAGAGCAAGCCCAATCATTGCTGCGCCGCCGTTTCCGACCGCCGTCCAGTTGCTCTGGTCGCCGAGCCACTGAAGCATTGAGCGCGTCTCTATATCCGTGTTTCCGGGAACAACCTGACGTCTGTAGCATCTTAACGTCACATCAAGTCCGAGTCTGTACATTCCTTCGGAAATTTCCTGTCTCTGCTCTCTGGTAAGCCCGTTGTAAAACCAGTCGTAGCCTATTGACATTGCAATCATCATTCCCGCCGTAATTATAAACGACTGCGGCTGCCAGTTATCATACTGACATATAGTGCTCATATCCTCATATGCCTTCTGTACAAACCTCTCTCCGCCCTCAACATTATATACAAGTCCCATTGCCTCAAATCTTGAAATAACGGAGGTATCCATTCTCTGACCGTCCGTTGTATGATATGTAAAAGGCGGAGCTGAAAGATAGCCTTCCGCTTCACGCTTGATTTTATCATACCACGACGCCATAACTTCATCTGTTTTTATCTGCTCACGTATCCTGTCAAAATCATTTTTTGTCGCTATAACTCTTGGGTGTACGCCTGCCGAGGTTTTGTCAAGGTCAGCCTTTATCTCTGCTTTTGTGGGAAACCAGTGGTCGTTTTCTTCTCTTGCTTCCTGAGTATAGGTCACAAAACGCTCTACTTCGTCCGCCTGTCCGTCGTTGTTGAAATAAACAAGATGCCTGCCGAAAAATGCGACGTTTTTCCTGTAGGTAAGATAATAGCCGCTGTAGCCCGTAAGGTGCTTCAATGAAACATACACGGCACCGTTTACAAGCCTTAGCCCGTCTCCGAGTGTAAGCAAAACATTTTTTGAATTGATATTTATTCTTATTTTTGATGTCGTATATTGATAGTTGTAATCTATTCCGAGGTTTTCAAACAAAAATTTATACGGCACATATACATCTCCGTCCTCAAAATACGCTTCAGTGCGCATATTCTGCCTTTTAAGACCTACAGAAGCATACGTACTGCGGTCAACAAAACATAAATTGTTTTCAAAAAATGCTGTTAAATCCGACCAATCCTCCAGCCCAAGCTGCTGCGGAGTTTCGGCAAAAGCCGAATCGGGCTTTTTTTCGGATGACTGATACACTTTTACATTATCAAGGTCAACCGCGCAGACTTTATTTACATCTGTGCTTCCCGTCATTCCAAAACGTAATGTCTGTAAATCCGTTATAAGCGGTGCCGAAAACCTTATACCGGTTTCTGTCTGACCGGCAGCCGTAACGTCCATAGTCATGGATTTTGCGTGAAGCACAATGCATGCGTTATATTTTTCTCCGGTTTCAATATCGGCTATCTTTCTGCCGCCGGCGCTTACGTCTCCGTCATGCGCATTAAATATACTTATAACGTCGGACGCCGTCGCGCCTCTCATATCAACCGAAAACACCGTATCGTCCGTTTCGGTAAGAAAATCGAACTCAATAACAATATCGTCATTAATTCCCTTTAAATACGCATAAATATAACAGCCCGCGGAGCCTATATTTTCCCCTGCGCCAAGCGAATGAATACGAAGCATTTTATTGCTTCCGCCATTTTCCCTCACTGCGTCCATATAGCAGCAATATGACGTTCTCAAGGTATCGCCGGACCAATAACCGTCTTTATATAAGGGGTGCCTGCCGACATCAATTGTTTCAAAATCATCATAAAGATAAAGCGTAAAATCAGTCTTTGCCAAGGTCGCTGCCGGCATCATTATCACAAGAAACACAGTTATTAAAAGTCTGCAAATATGTTTCATAACCTTTTTCCTTTCTTTCAATTATTCCGAATATTTCATCTGACCGGCAACCGAATTAAGCGTTCCTGCGCCATCCCACAAAAAAGTACGCAATTCATATTCCGCGTCATCGGCATTATCAATATTTACCGAAACCTCATATTCCGAATCCTCATAAGGTGATATAAGCCTGTCGTTTATCATCTTTACGTCTGAAAGTACGCCGTCTTTATAAAGCGCAATGCCGAATATAGGTGTAACAGCTTCCCCTGTACGGTTTCTTATTCTGCCCTTAAAAGTGTTTTCTCCCACGCCGAGGACTCCCGATGCTTCTCCGTTATTTTCAAGCCTGTACGTAAGAAGCTCAACGTCCTTCATGGCTCTTATCTCCATATTGTCAAAATACACTTTATATTCCGGACTTATGGTTTTACCGCTGTTGGTTGTTGTAAGCGTCCATCTTGTCGAGGCTATACCGTTTGCTTCAATGTTGGCTGTTCCGTTTCCGCCGGCAAGTGCAAAGACGGTTTCGTTATTCTTACCTATCTCATTGCCGTCAACGTAAAGGTCTGCCCGTACACCTGCCGAAACATCACAGTGAAGGATGAATTTTATATTAAACCATCTTCCTGTGGGAAGCGGAGTTATTCCGAAGCCGGGCCAATTCAGTCCGTCCTTTGTAAAGCTTACGGTCTGATAATCGCTCGATGAAAGCGAGCCTGTACATTTCGGCATAACATTAAGAACTATTGATGTAGAGTCCGTCCCGTCAGAGTAGAAGCTTTCCGGAAGGTACATATCAAACGAAAGCTGACAGTCTCCCGTATACGCTATTGAAAACAGCTGCGTCGCGACATTCGGCTCATAAGAAGGATTATGCCTGTTGGTGCTTGTTCCGGCTGTTGTAAACTTTCCGTAGCGATACATAAGACAACGGTTATTCTTGTTGAGCGGGTCTCTTACAACAAGAAATGTGTTTTCATAATCATCACTGCTGTTTACGGTAAGCGCTGACCGCGGCAAGGTACGGTTCAGCTTATATATGCCCGTGTCCTCAAACGAATCAAGCCAACCGTCCGCTCCTATATATCTGTCCTTATCACTTATTTTTTCAAATGCCGATGCCTGTGCCGACAATAAGCCAAGGCTCACCAACAGGCATAAAATCTTTCTTATTTTCATTTCTTTACCCTTAAATCCTTTCATAAAGCCGTTTTATACTCTACGGCTTTTTTATATTTTAAAATTTGGGCTTCATACTGTCAAGACCGTTCCACAAAAACGCTTTAACGCTTCCGAGCGTCGCACCCGGAATTGTTACGGTAACGCTGCTTTCAGCTTCACCCGCAGCTACATTATCCGTTTTAACAGCTGTAAGCTTGCTGCCAGCGGAATTTGCTACTATAAGAAGTCCGCCGCCGCAGCTTGTATCCGTTAAGGTACCGCTCCATACAACATCGCTGCCGCTCTGAACTGCCGACACGTTATGAATACCGTCGTTATAATACAGCCTGCAAGTGCAGTTACGTATATAAACAGGTGTTGAGCTTAAATTAGTATGGTTATAGCTTGTTCTTGTAAATGTGTATCCGTCGGTTGTAAGTCCCGAAAGCGCTACGGTTTCGCGGCTTATTACGCTTGCCGTACCGTCTGCCTTTTTAAGAACAGTCGTCCTTATCGGATTACTTGCCTTAAGCGACAGTATCTCCTCAATTGTAAACCATTCTCCCACGGGAAGCTCGCAAAGAGGCTCGCTGCTGTTATATCTGTAAAATCCGCTTCCCTTAATCTGATACGAATTAAGATAACGTCCCGCCGTGGAAGCTCCGTCCGTTGTGAAATGCTGAACGCTTACATAAGAACCGTTTAATGCCTCCGGCAAATAGTAATCTGCGCTTACCAACACGTTGCCGCTTGTTATTCCCGAAAGAACGCTCTTTAAGCCGAACTGTGCTCCGCCCGCCGAGTCCTGTGTGGGTGCAAGCTTTATAACGCCTTCACCTTCAAGCTCATCGTAGGTTACCGCCGCCCTCTGCTGGTTAAGCGTAAACAGCTTTGTAATATCCGCGCTGCTTTCCGCATTGAAGGTAAAATCAGGTACTGTAATCTTCTTTGTTACCGCAGAGCCCGCAAGACCGAGAGAGCTTACCGGCGTAATTTCACAATACAGATACTTTCCTATATCCGATGCTGTAAGCGTATATTCGTCTCCCGTTCCTATTTCCGTCCTTGCGGCTGTATCCGGACCGCCCGAAACCGTGCCGCCTCTGTACCACTTAACGGTACTCGCATCGCTTCCGCCGTCCGGAGAGCTGAAATCATAGCTTGCGCTTAACGCGGTTCCCGGTTTAAGTATTCCGTCAACCTTGGCATTACTTACATTTGATACAGGAAGCTCTTCGTCACAGCTGTAGCATTGAATGTTATCTATATACTGCGTTCCGCCCGTAACCGTAAATTCAAGATGTCCCACACCCGCAACAAGGCACTGCGCTCCGTTAAAGTTAAATGTAACCGACGGCGAGCCGAGCGAGGTCTGATAGAGTCTTGTTGTAACACCATCTACGGTCATATCAAGTGCCGCAATGTCATTTGCGTGGTCAAAGCTTACTCCCGCGTAGTAATATGTAACCTTGAAATGTACCCATTTGTTTACCGGTACTGTACCGAGAAGGGACGCCGCGCTTCCCGTTCCCGCATAAATATTTGTTCCGACTATACCGAAGGGTACCCATCTGTACTGACTCTGATTTGTAGCGTCTCCCGTATATATCCATGTATAGAAGTTCGTGGCATTACCGTCCGTCTTCGCATCATATTCAAAAACCATCGCGTTTCCGTTCGCCCTGCAAACTATCTCCTTGAGGTTGTTTGTGTTGTGGAAAATACATCCCTTATTACTTGTGCTGAGTATCTTTAAAACATTTCCGTGCTCCGCGCCGTCATACGCTACATATCCGTAGGGATAAGCTGTATTAGCAAGTGAAATACTTACATTCGACGCAAACTTATCGGGATAATAATATTTGTCATCAAAATCCACGTCAAAGGATTCCGCCTGACCCACCAATTTCATTGAAACATCGTCAATGTAGAAATACGGCGCGTTATTATCCGGATTTTCACTGTCGGTTGTGCCGTTTGTCAGAAAATCAACCTGCCATGTGGTTATTTTTGCAAGAGCCGCATTGTTATTGACTATAAGCTCCGACATCGGTCTGCGGTATATCGTTTCAACGTCTCCTTCTTCATCCGTCATTTCAAGAATCATAAAGCCCTCGTTGACATTCGGAAGCCCGCTGACTATCGTTGCCGTCAATGTAAACCATTCTCCCACGGGATAATCGAAAAGATAATGGCTCTCATCTGCCGTATATCCGTAATAAAGCTTGCCGTTATAAAACTTATAAGGCTCTATTTTTCTCGCGTTTGAGCCGTTTGCCGCCGTACCGTACATGGTATAATCAATACCTCTGTTATTTGTCAACGCATTTGGGAAATAAAAGCGTGTTGAGGTAACAACTGCGCCGCCCATGGCGTTTACGTCAAGTGAGGCTCTCAGCAAATGCGTATCCGCCGAAGGCGTTCCGCAGAACTTAAAACAGTTCTCTCCGTCAAACTCCGTAACCTCCGAGGCACCCGCATAACCCGTATTAAGGTCTCCCGCGCCGTCCTCAAAGTCGGTATAAAGCAGCTCGTCTCCGATGCGCATATACCCTATAGCTGCCGAAGCGGGTAATGCTGCCGCGAGTATTGTTACCAACAACATCGCGCTTATTACTTTTTTCATCTTCATTTCCATTCCTCCATTACAATTTAATTTTTAAATTTATTTTTGCGTTTTGTTTATCTTTAAGCTTTATAAAAAGCTTGCAAAAATCCTTGTTGTCCGCCTGCTCCGGAATACACGGTGAGCTTTCCAGCGGCTCCGCCGCCATTAGCCCGACAGGCTCGTTAAATATAACCTCAACCGTTTTCCTTTCCGAGCTTAAAACGGCTTTTTTACCGGATATTTCCGCCTTTGCTTCCGTATGCCAGAAGCAATATATATCCGACCTTTCGGTAAGTGAAATATCATCCGATATTTTAAGTGTCCTTTTCTTTTTATCAAGCACAACGCTTCTCGTTAATTTTTTTGCATTTTTATACGCCGGCGTAAGGTCAATAACAGCCTCCGCAAAGTCTGTATCCGAATAAAATTCCACAATACGGCAGTATGCCGAAGGCTCCATATCGGGCTTTTCATCGGGATTTATCACAATACAGTTATGTCCCTCCGCGCGCATTCTGTAAATTTGCCAGCGATTGTATTTTAAGCCCTTTACCGAATACGTAAGCATATCCTTGCCCAAATCACAAAACCACCGTCTGTCTTTTGAATCGACTATTACCGTGCCGCTGTCAAGATGTCCGTGATTTGCCGCGTTATCCCCCGCATGAACTGCCACGGCAATGTCATCGTCCGCGTACATAACACATTCCTGAGAGCCTTCAAAAAACACGTCACCGAAAAAGGTCCCGCCGCCTGCCGAAAATCCTTTTCTGTACCATATAATATCGGTAATATTAACCTCGCCGCATATCGGCAGATACCCTTTTTTAAAGCAGTTTATCCTGTTTCTTCCGAATTCGGGCATATTGAAGCGCAGCGCGTAGTACATAAGCGGGAAGGTATCTATTCTTCGATTATTTATAACATCGTGAAAATTAAAGCATCTGCTTCCGAAATTCATTTGTTCCGCGTAGATAAGTCCTTTTTTAAAGCCCTCTGTATCAAGAAGCTCATCACATCCGAAAGCGTTTACCAAAGCGCACGACGCCCTTGAAAGGTAAATATTCGCGTACAGCCAATAAGAAAGCCCCTCAACCGAAGCACCGTTATCTCCGAAAGAATCAATATAAAGCTTCAATGATTTTTTTGCGTTTATAATTACGTTTTCCGAAATTTCCGGAAATTCATTATATACTGCCACCGCCGCGCATATCATAGCGCTGTTGCACACCGAATTCCAGTTCGTTTCGGTAACGCTCCACCAGCCGTCTTCACCGGGCGGTAATTTGTTTTCTCTCCTTGCGTTTTCATAACCCTTTAAAGACGGCAGCAGGGCTTTATTTACAATAGCTTCGGCATATTTTTTCTTTTGCGTGTCCGGCAGTTCATCATAAAGCCTGTCATACGCGATTGCGGCGCCGACCGCAAATGCCGCTGTTGTAAGAAATTTAAATGTCTGCCATTCTTTAAGCGCGCAAATCGCGTCAAGCCATTCCACGGTTTTATAATAAAACCTTTTATCGCAGGTCATTCTGTAAATAAAGCTCAGAGCGTCAATTTTATCCTGGCAGGACTGTGCGTCAAGATTTATCTCATCATAATATTTAACCTGCGTTTCTTCCTCAAGAATACTCTCCGCTTTTTTTACTGCACGGCTGTAGAGTGCTGCAATAAATTTATCATTTCGGACAAGCTCCGCTATTCTTTTATATTCACACTCCCCCTTTTCAATAAGAATCGGATGTTTGAAATTCAAAAATTTTTCACCTCCCCTACCAGCCAAGTATCGCTTCGGGATTTTTAAAGCGTATAAGCGCTTCAAGATAGAAATAATCTCCGAATATTATTGCTGAATCGGGGTTCTGCCATACAAGGATATTCTCTTTACCCTTGCGGTTGACAGGTGCCCCGCACGTATGTATAATAAGCGGCTCCAATTCCGGAGTATGGTATGTGGAGCAGAAATTCGTAAGCGCCATCATTATTTCCTCCGCGCTTTTTCTGTAAAACGCCGCCTTTCCCCCGTCTTTTTCATGCCTTGCTGTTTCAAGCATTCCGCAAACAGCTATAGCCCCGGCTGACGCGTCCCACGGTCTGTATTCAAGCCCTGACACGGCAAAATCCCATACAGGAAGCTTGTATGCGGAAAGATGCGCTGTAAAATAATCCGCCGTTTTTTCCGCCGCCTTTAAAAACTCTTCTTTTTTTGTATATCTGTACATAAGCGCAAAGCCGTATATAAGCCACGACTGCCCTCTTGCCCAGCAGGAATCGTCACTGTAGCCCTGAAGTGTCTTTCCCCTAACCGGCTCACCTGTTTCCGTATTAAAATCAAACACATGGAAGGAGGAGCCGTCCTCACGTATAAGATATTTCGCGGCATTCAGTGAATGATTTACCGCCGCCGCCTCATATTCCTTGTTTTTTGTCTGAGTGTATGCCCACATTAAAAGCGGCATATTCATCATTGTATCGCAAATAATCCTGCCGCCGTAATCGGCTGTCGGGTCGAATGGATGAGGAACATCCCAGGCAGGAAGAATTTTCAGTTTTTTTGAATAACGTGAAAGGTGCTTCTCCGCCGCCTTCAAGGCTCTGAATTTATGATACTTGCTCTCGGTAAGTCTGTAATCAAATACATCTTTAAGCGAAAACAAAAAGCCTATATCGTGGTCCATCATATACAGCTTTTCCTTTATTTTTACATCATACGACTCATCATAGCGTCTTGCCTCATTTAAAAAGCTTTTATCCCCCGTTGCTTCATATGAAAGGTATAACATTCCGGGGAAAAACCCGTCGGTCCAGCCGCCCTCCGGAAAGGCTTTATATTCACCTGTTTCTTTAAATCCGGAACCGGGAAATTTTCCGTCCGCCGTCTTTGCTGTCCTTTTCACCTTATCAAGCATAAGAGGAAGATATTTTTCAAAGTCGAAGCTCATTCCTTAACGCCTCCAATCATTACTCCTTTGACAAAATACTTCTGAAGAAACGGATATACGCAAAGAATCGGTATTGTGGATACTACTATTGTCGCGTATTTTATGCTTTCGTAAAGCGCCGCTCTTTCACCTATACCCGTATCTATCATCATATCATCTGCGCTTTTTGTAATAAGAATTTCTCTCAATATCAGCTGAAGTGGGTAAAGCTCCCTTTCTCTGAGCAAAAGTGAAGGCATAAACCAATTGTTCCACATCGCAACGGCATAATAGAGAAGTATTACGGATATTGTCGGCATAGAAAGCGGTAAAACCACACGGAAAAGCTTCGTGCATTCATTTCCTCCGTCAATTTCACATGCCTCCTCCAGGCTTACGGGTATGTTTTCAAACGATGAACGCATAATAATAAGATTGAGCGGCGCGAACACCGTCGGCAGAACTGCCGCCCAGATGTTATTATAAAGGCCTATTCCTTTTAAAAGCAGGTAATAAGGAACTATACCGCCGCTGAAGTACATAGTAATTACAATCATTTTCCATACAAAGCTTTTTAATTTTATTCTGTTTCTCGAAAGAGCATAGGCGGCAAATATCGTTATTGTCATGGAAATTGCCAATCCCATAAGTACATAGATTATCGTATTTATGTAGCCGGAAACTATAAGAGGATTTTCAAAAACTCCCTTATACGCCCCGACACTGAAGCCTACCGGGAAAAACAGAAATCCGTTGTGTCTCATAAGCTTGTTTGAATCACTAAGCGACGCGAATACCACATATATAACAGGGTAAAGGGTTATAAAAATAACCAAAAGCATAAAAATATAATTAACTATATCAAATATCTGCCCGCCGTTTATCTTCTTCTTTTTCATAGTCGGTCTCCTTACCACAGTGCTGTTTTACTGTATTTTTTACTGATAGTATTCGCAAAAGTCAGGAGCAAAAAATTCACAACGGCATTAAGAAGCCCGACAGCAGTTGAATAACTGTAATCTCCGCCCTGCAAACCTCTTGTATATACAAATGTTGAAATTACCTCGGAGGTTTCCTTAATGACCGGATTTGAAATAAGAATTATTTTCTCAAATCCTACTGTCAGCATATTTCCAATTTTTAAAATAAGCATAAGAATTATTGTCGGGGCTATTCCCGGAAGGGTTACATGCAGTGCCTGCCGGAACCTGTTCGCGCCGTCAATCCTCGCAACCTCATATAATTCGGTATTTATTCCCGATAATGCGGCAATATAAATAATACTTTCCCAGCCGAACTGCTGCCATACCCCCGAAACCGTGTATATCAGCGGAAACAGCTTCGGCTCACTCAGGAGCGAGCTTCTTTTTCCTCCGAAAAACACTATTATAGAGTTAATAAAGCTTCCGGAGCTGCAAAACTCTATAATCATGGTTGAAATTACCATAATTGATATAAAGTGCGGCATATATGTAATTGTCTGTATAAGCTTTTTATATCTTACGTTTATTATTTCGTTCAGAAGTATCGCAAATATAATGGGTACGGGAAAGCCGAGCACAAGCCCGTAGCCGTTTATTACAAGTGTGTTCCTGATGATTTGCCAGAAATACTGACTTTCAAAAAACATCTTGAAATTTTTAAGTCCGCACCAACCGCTTCCGATAATGCCCTTGTACGGAGAATAATCCTTAAACGCGATTATAATTCCGTACATAGGCATATACGCAAATACTATCAGGTAAATAATAAGCGGCAAAATCATAAGATACAGGATTTTTTTCTTTTTTATATCCGCACATACAGCCCTGAAAAACTTCATCTTAATAAATTCCTGCCTCTCTATCTTGAATTCCTTCTTTTATAAGCGTCGTTATAGACCTTTAAAACATCATCTATTCCCATATTGTGCAGCTTCTGAACAGCACTGTCAAACTCTTTCATATCTGTCTTTCCCATTATGAATTTATATTCGGCTTCCGTCCAATACGTATTTATATCTGTAAGCGCAGTTAATATTGAGGCTCCCTCTTCAGACGTAAGCATAAGGCTCGGAAGGTCATATGAATATTCAACCTGAGACCATCTTTCTATCGCTTCTTTTTGCTCATCACGCTGCAAATACTGTTCAAAATATCTTTTGTCCTGCACAAACGGACCACCATATACGGACATAACATAATTCGCCAGCATGTTGTTCATCGGAACGCCGTCTTTGTTGTTCCTGATATTTTCAGTATATCTCGGATATCCGTCCTCCATTGTGTAGCTTTCGCCCTCTATGCCGAAGTTATAAAGCATATGTCCTTCCTCCGAAAAGCCGTAATCAAGAAATCTTACAGCCGCTTCAATATCCTTGCAGGCGCTTGTAATAAAGAACTGCGCCATTGCTTTTTCGGAAAGCTGACCGTATATTGGCTTATCACCCTTATTCAATACGGGATAAGGCGCTCCCGCCCATTTTACGCCCTCAACATCGGACATTGCTACGACGTATTTATTTATACCGCTTGCCGCTGCGGCGGAAATTACTCCCGACTCTCCGTTTGTTATCTTTGCGTCCGCCATTTCGGCGCTCTGCGTCGCAAATTCAGAGTCAAGAAGTCCCTCGCTGTACCATTTTCTCATAAGAGCAACAAAATCCTTATATTGCGGCTCAATCGGTCCGAAGGTTATCGCTTTTTTATTAATATCATAATAAAATGAACGTGATGTGTTATATGCACTTACAAATTCAATAGTTCCGAGAAGCGTATAGGGTATCGGAACGTTCAGCTCGTTTTTGAATGCGGTAAGCGTCTTTTCCCATTCTTCGATAGTTTCCGGCATAGGTAAGCCCAATTTGTCGAGCCAATCCTGACGGATTATTAACCCTTTAAACGTTCTCAAAAACTTATCTCTGGCAGCTGCGGGAAAACCGCAGTATCTTCCGTCGTCAAGCTTTATGCTTTTATCAACATCGCTGTCCTCTTTAAGCAGCTTTGTTAAATTCGGCGCATACTTTTCGTTTATATAATCATCGAGCGGAATAATAATCCCCTCATCTATCGCCTGAGCTACACCACCTTTAAAATTTGACGGCAGCGTAAAAATAATATCCGGCAAATCCTTTGACGTAAGCATCAGATTGAACTGTTCCTTTTCCTGACCCTGAGTGGGGTGAATAAATTTAATATCCATATCAAGGCGCTTTTCCAATTCCTTTGCTATTTTTGTTTCCCCAAAATTTGTATAGGAATAAGATACAAGCGGGTGAAGATTCATCCACATAGAAATTTGCGGTCTGCTTCCGTCATTATTTGTTTCTTCCGGTCCGCAGCCCGAAAAAACCGATAATAACATAATTACGCCAAGTAATAAAGCTGTTTTTTTAATATTTTTCATTTTTTCCTTTTCCCTTCCGTGCTTTTCAGGCACAATAATTTATAAATAAAATCATAATAAAGATTTCATTATACAACTTCTTTTTCCGTAATCTTCTCAATACTTTCATATATTATTTTTGACATTTCCGCCCGTGTAATTTTATTTTTCGGATAAAATCTCACGCCGTCTCCGTCTATTATTCCAAGCCCCGCAAGGTGAGATACCGCATCCTTTGCGTATTCGGATATATCATTCCAATCATCAAAGCTTTCTTTTCTTTCTTCATATCTATATCCCATTTTATTAAAAGCGCGATATATAACCGTACATACATCTTCACGGCTGATTCCGCTGTCAACATCAAATCTGTTATCCGTCACACCAAGGAAAATATCCATATTATAGCTTGTTTTGATATATTTTTTATAAATATTATTATTATCAACATCAACAAACGGTATTTCTTTCGCCTCATCAGATATTAAGCCAAAGCCGCAGACGAGAATTTTCGCGAATTGCCCCCTCGAAACATTATCCGCGGGTCCGAACAAGCCGTTGCCGTAACCCGACACTACCTTTTGTCTCGCAAGCTCTTCAATATATACCCTTGCCCATTCAACCTCCGAAAGGTCGATAAAGACATCCTGCTTCTCATTTTTATCTTCCGATACCGGTTCAGGCGCTTTAACCGGCTCGTATATTACAACACCGGCTCCCTTTCCGCCGCCTGTCCCTTTTCCACCGGACGAACCGCCGGGTGTTGACGTTTTATTATCCGCTATTATTTTATCGCAGGCTTTGTTAAACGCATTTACCGCTTCATCTATACTGTCAAATGACTTACCTATAAGAGACGCATACGCAATATAAAGCTTACTGCTTCCTGCCGCTTCCCTCTTTTCACTATCCGTATTAAAAGCGCTGCTGTTCGTTTCAAACAAGCTCGCTGTTTCGCTCCAATGCGTTGCCGTGTTCAGCTTTTCCAAAAGTATAGCGTCTCTGTATTTTGTCTTTATACCTTCTATGCTTTCAAAGTCACCGTCAAAAAGCTTCTCCAAAGTCTCCTCGCGCTGCTTTTCTGTCATTGAGTCGATATACCCCTGTACGTTTTCATCAAGTTCAAAATTAGACCTGTATTTTTCCATAAACGCTACTATTTCTTCGATATTTGTTTCATTCACAGCATTTGCGGCAGCAAGAAATACAGCGTCAGAAAATATATTTCTTACCAAATCATACTTTTCCGAAACATTGCTTCCGTCACTCTCCGGCGCAAAATCATACTGTGACATAATTTTTCCGACAAACTGCTTGCTTTCGTCAGAAAAGCCTTCATAGGTTTCAAATTCTTTAAGCTTATCAATCGCAAAATATATATAATTATCCTCAAGCCAACGGGCAGCGGCGCTGCCGTCACAAACGTCCAGCTCATTTAAAAGCTTTATAAGCGTGCTCTCATTTATATATATGGCGGTATCTTTATATATTCCGCCCGACGGTGATGATATAATAAATATATATTTTCCGCCTTCACAGTCTTCCGGAATATATTCTTCAAATGAAAAATCACTTTTATTAAGCGTATATTTTTCATTTACGGCAATTATGCTGTCAGCCGTTATTTCATTTGTATCCGGTTTTAACACTATCAGTTTTACAGGCTCGTTTTTCAAAAGCCCCTCGCTTTTTCCCGACACACTCATCTTTCTGCTGACACTGTCTATTTCAATTTTAATATCCGAATAAGCATACGCGGATTGATATAACAAACACGCTGCCAACAAACAAATTAATAATGCTTTTTTCATAAAAATCTCCATTCCGCCGCTTCTCTTTGTCAAACGGCTGCTGCTTTGTATTTTAAAATCAGTAAAGACTTCTTCCACCGTCGGAATTAAGTATTCCTCCGATTATATTTTTACTTTCAGCCAGATGAAAAATATCGGCCGCAATTTCATACGGCATTGCCCGTTCACCCCTCGGGGACTTCATTTTAAACGGTTCGTTTTCCTTTTGCTTCAGAATCTCCGTTGCGGTTTCTCCCGGAGCTATACCGTTAATAATAATCCCGTAAGGTGCCGCTTCAAGCGCGGAGCCGTAAATCATACCTCTTACGCCCCACTTGCTTATCGTATAAGCGTCCGCTCTTGCGCGAAAAGCCATCTCCGAGCACACATTTACAATATGACCTCTTATTTTGTTTTTTATCATATATTTTATTTCCGCCTGCAGCGCAAAAAATGTTCCCGTAAGGTTTATTCCCATAGTATCGTTCCAGGAAGCCTCCGTTTCATCTGTAATTCCGCTTCCCGATAATGTCGTATCCGTAACAATTCCCGCATTGTTGACAAAAACATCTATATTGCCGAAGTATTTATGCGCGTTATCAATAATTTTTTCATTCTGCCCGAAATCCGCAATATCCCATACTATGTATTTTATATTGCCGCCCAATTTACCGGACGCTTCGGCAAGACGCGCTTCATTTCTTCCGGAAATAATAACATTATAACCGTTTTCCGAAAATTTTTTTGCCGCATGGAAGCCTATACCTTTGTTACTGCCTGTAATCAATACAGTTTTCATATCGGCTATACCTCCTTATTTATCACCAATACTTCAAATGTGGCGCCGCTTCTTATATGAACAAGAACATATTGATTTTCGCCGCATACTGCCGGTATATCCCTGACATTTTCAACAGTATATTTTTTATCCTTATATCTTATAAATATTCCGGCTCCGCCGTTAAACACGCCTGTTCTTTTTTCTCCGCTTAACATATACTCCATCTTAAATGTGTTCCCGAAGCGCCCGACGGTCTTTCCGACAAAGACAGCCGCCGTATCGGAAACGGAGCCTCTGAAACCGTCCTCCTCACAAATATAAACAGCGCTTCTTTCAAAGCCCGTCGGAATATTTCCGTTCATCGCATAAACATATACTATAGATGTGAGATAACCTTCATTATCCTCATTAAACTGAATAATATCACCGCTTTGTATTTTTCCTGCATTTGGAAAATCTTCAATATTTATTTTGTACTCACGTTCACTTCCGTTAAATATTCCCCTGACAGCGTAATAAACCTCGTCAGTCGCCGAATCATAGCTTTCCGCAACCTTGTTTATGAACAGCAGATAATTATACTGATATATCGGAACCGACGCTGTCTTTGTCTGGTCAACAACTACTGCGCCACAGTAACCGTCCTCATCCATATCGTAGGCATCCACAACACATTCCTGTCCGTCCTTAAAATCCGAAAAGCTTCCGACCTGATATTTTGTGCTCTTATTTGTTATATAAAAAACCTTTGTTGACGTGTTTATAAGGTACTGAAAGGTTCCGCTCGCCCATTTTCCGTCAAGAGTTTTATGCTCACAGAAGCCTCCCGACCTGTTTCTGAACATCATAAGAGAGGACCTTCCGTCGTATTCCACCTTTTTTAATTCTCCGCCGTCTGCCGCCGTATCAATAAGAGAAATATTTCCCTCCTTATTAACCCTGTATTTTATAAGCTCTTTCCTTCCGGCAAGCGCCACGCATACATTCTCCGCGCTCTCCTTTGAACCTTCAAAATCAAGCCTTGACGGCATATCAAACGACACCCTCTTGCCCGTATCGTCTATTAAAACCAGAAACGGAGATGACCTCTCGTAAACCGCATCAATAAGAAAACCGTAATGTTCTGCCGCTCCAGCCGCGTCCGATATGAAATACGCCGCGCGGTCATATGAATCAATGTAATATGTTCCGTTTTCTCCGGCTTCGGCATCAAAATTAATTTGCGGATTAAGCTTATATTCTTCACCGCTCTCCATAATAATGCTGTCGTCATTTACGGTTTTTGCCGCTCCGCTTATTTTGTTTGTGCTTATTTCAATTACGCAAAGGGGATTTTTTGCGTTTATTTCGCTTTTTTTAACCAACGCCACCGACCTTATCGGTATTGCCTCAAAGCCCGCGGGCTGTCCGTCAACAAATACCGCCGCTTCTTCGTCAAATTTTAAAACGCCGCCGTCCTGCGTATATATAAAGTATTCATCAATTAAAATTCCGCTTACAAAATACGATTCATAATCATTAACGTTTATAACGTCATATACATTGTCACCGTCATTATCCGTAAGCTCAACCGTTCCGTATCCGGGTACTGCCTTTTTAATATCCGTCGTTTCAATTCCGTTATAAATTATAACCGACTTGTTTGAAATACGATACTTTTTACTTTTACCGTTTTCGTTATTGATTATGCTGAACGTATTAGCCTCAAAGCCACTGATTTCATCAGCCTCAAATACTATATGATTACCCATTTTTTCGTAA
>CACZTG010000122.1 GCA_902783995.1 uncultured Ruminococcus sp.
CAAAGCCAAGGTCCTTCGCCATGGAGAAAATGTCTTTCCAGTCATAGTTCGGACAGCAAAGTGTTGAAAATGCTAATTTCATTTTCTTTCATCGTCCTTCCTTAAAAAATTTGCAAGGTATAAATTTTAAAAAGCGCCCGACCTATGTCAGTCAGGCACACCGCATAAACCTTACTTTTCATATTTTACCACGTAAAAACCGCTTTGTCAATAGAAAACAACCGAATTTCTAATATTTTTTGCTGCGCGGACATAAAACGGATTTTTTTGTCAATTTACAATTTTTATTCAAAAAATATATTTTTCTCTTGATTTTAAAAGTATAATATAGTATAATAAAAAGGGATTTTATGTAAAAATAAAAAAGAAGGAGGCATCGCAATGAACGAATTGAAACGTATTTTTAGCGGAACAGATAAACTCTTGCTGTTTGTCGTTATTTTGTCCGCGCTTTTCGGAATTATGGCGATAATGTCGTCAACCAGAATATATGAAACAAATAAATACGTAATTGTGCAGTGCGGTGCTTTTGTAGTGGGTATTATCGCTCTTTTTGTGGTTATGATTCCCGATTATAACTCTTTCCCCGCCGTAGCCAAATATTTTTATGCTTTAAGTATATTTTTGCTTTTGCTTGTTCTTTTTATAGGTACAGGCGAGGAGGAAGCGGGAGCAAAAAGCTGGATACGTTTCGGAGGGCTTGGCGTTCAGCCTTCGGAGTTCGTTAAAATATTGTTTATAATAACTTTTTCAAGCCATCTCTCCGCCGTTGAAGAATACGTTAATTCGCCCATTCCGCTCATGGGGCTTTTTGTGCATGGCGGGCTTATTATATTGCTTATACTTTTTCAGCCGGATTACGGTACGGCAATGGTGTATATTTTTATGATGCTTTGTATGCTTTTTACCGCGAAATTAAGCTATAAATATATTATAGGAGCTTTCGGGGCGTTTTTGCCGATAAGCGTTATCATGTGGTTTTTTGTACTGAAACCGTATCAGAAAGACCGCTTTCTTGATTTTATTCATCCGGAGCGCGATATGGTCGGTTCGGGTTATCACGTTGTACAGTCAAAGGTTGCAATAGGCTCCGGCGGAATAATAGGTAAAGGTCTTTTTCGCGGCACGCTTATCCAGTCGGGAGCGCTTCCCGCAAGCCATACGGATTTTATTTTCTCATCCGTTGCCGAGGAATTTGGTTTTGTCGGCTGTTCGATAGTAATAGGATTGCTTTTTGTAATAATTTTTAAATGTATATATACCGCGTCCGCTTCAAGAACAAGTATCGGTTCATATATATGTATAGGTGTCGCGGCAATGTTTGTTTTTCATATATACGAAAATATCGCGATGTGTATGGGGCTTATGCCGGTAACGGGCATACCGCTGCCGTTTTTCAGCTATGGCGGTTCATCGCTTGTAACCGCTTTTGTGGCGGTCGGTCTTGTTATGAATGTATCCTCAAGAACGGGTACAGCAACTATTCAGTAAAGAAAGGCTGTGAGTTTTTATGGATAACAGATGTATCGGAGTTTTTGATTCGGGGCTGGGCGGTCTTACCTGCGTAAAAGAAATTATGAAGATACTTCCAAATGAAAATATAGTATATTTTGGCGATACGGGCAGAGTTCCTTACGGAACAAGAAGTGCCGAAACGCTTATAAAATATACTGTCAGCGATATACGTTTTTTAAAGCAGTTTAATCCGAAGCTTATTGTAATTGCCTGCGGAACGGCAAGCGCAACGGCGCTTGATGTGGTTAAAAATAAATTTGACGTAAATATTATGGGCGTGGTCGTTCCTTCCGCGTATGCCGCCGCCGCAGCCACCAAAAACGGCAGGATAGGCGTTATCGGCACAAGCAGAAGCATAAATTCGGGGAAATACGAACAGACGCTTAAATCAATAGACAAAGGTTTTGAAGTATATTCAAAAGCTTGTCCCATGTTTGTCCCTCTCGTCGAAAACGGATATCTTGACGCGAAGGTTACATATATGATAGCCGAAGAATATCTTTCTCCGCTGATAAAGGCAAAGGTTGATACAATAATTCTCGGCTGCACGCATTATCCGCTTATAAAAAAAGTTATAGGGGATATTGTCGGAGAAAGCGTAATTCTTATCGACTCCGGTAAAGAGGTTGCGAGGCAGATTTGCTTTGAAACAGAGGCTGGCAGGGTGGAAGCGGCAGAAGAACATTTCGGCAACCGTTTTTATATAAGCGACAGAGTCGAAAGCTTTACCGATATGGCGGAAATGTTCCTTGAAACAAAAATTGAGGGTGAAGTTGAAAAAATAGATATTGAGAAATATATGGTTTGATATTTTGAGGAAGTACGAATGAAAATAAATATAAAGGTTATGTATATTAATGCGCTGCAAGGTGAAGAAGGTGAATGTTGTCGGTTTTCGTGTGAGGGCGAGCTTTACAAAAAGGCAGACAAAACATTTTTAAAATATACCGAGCCGAAAGGAAACGGCGGCGGAAAAGTGATTTTAAGAGCGGAAAAAAATGTTGTCACAATGAACAGACAGGCAGATGCGGTTTCAAGCTTCAGGTTTGAAAAAGGCAAAACGCATTTAAGCCGGTATTTTACGCCTTACGGCACATTTTTAACAAGTGTGACAACAAACACTCTTACAGTAAGGCTAAGTGAAGCGGACGGCAAAATTGAAATGGGATATTCGCTCACCGTTGCCGATGACAGTCTTAGCAGTCCTTCTGTTGAGAAAATGGAAAATAAATTCGGCATTTCGTATTTTGCAATTGAGAATAAAAATAAAAAGGAAGAAAAAAACGTATGAAAAACATTGTTGAAGAAATTAAAAAACAGATTAAAGAAATAATAACCGAAGCTTTTGAAAAAACCGGTGCTTCGTGTGATTTCCCCGGGGGATTTGTAATTGAAAAACCAAGGGAAAAAGCCCACGGCGATTTTTCGGCAAACATCGCGATGCTGCTCGCCAAACCGCTCGGAAAGGCACCGAGAGTTATTGCGCAGGAACTTCTGTCGTATATGAATTTTTCGGACAGCTTTATTGAAAGAGCCGAAATTGCCGGTCCCGGCTTTATAAACTTTTTTTTAAACGGCAGACAAAGAGAAAAAGCGGTTAAAATAATTTTGGAGGAAGGTAAGGATTACGGAAAAAGCGACAGCTTAAAGGGCAAAAAAATTATGGTG